>JAGOCN010000143.1 GCA_017998735.1 Giesbergeria sp. | reverse complement strand
CCGGGCGTGTACATCGGGCGGATGAAGTTGCCTTCCTTGGACAGCACCTCGCGCGCCGCGCCAAAGTCGATCATCACGGCCTTGTTGTCGTCGGTGATGAAGATGTTGGCCGGCTTGATGTCCAGGTGCAGCATCTTGTGCTGGTGCACGATGCGCATGCCGCGCAGCACCTCGTCGAACAGACTGCGGATGGTGGACTCGCGAAACACCTTGGCGCTTTTCTGGTCGCGGGCGGTGACGATAAAGTCCTGCAGGGTGGCACCCTCCAGGTAGTTCATCACCATGTAGACGGTCTCGTTCTCGCGAAAGAAGTTCAGCACGCTGACCACCGAGGCATGCGAGATCTGCGCCAGCGCGCGGCCTTCTTCAAAAAAGCTTTTCAGCCCCAGGCGGTACAGCGAGAGCTTGTCGGACGGCACATGCGGCAGCAGTTCACCGGCAGCGCGGGTGACCAGCGACGAGGGCAGGTATTCCTTGATGGCCACCTGCTGGTCGGCGGCGTCCACTGCCAGATAGACCACGCCAAAGCCTCCGGACGAGACCCTGCGGATGACGCGGTAACCACCGATGGCAGTGTCTGGCGGCAGAGGCGCCGGCTTGGTTTTGGACATATTTTGTGCAGAGAACTCGGGGGCCTACCAGAACCCGGATAATCGCCCGTTTGCAAGCAACCACCAAAGTCCAATGGCAGTCTACAGCATGACCGGATACGCCAGCGCCCAGCACGGGGCGGCTTCCCAAAGCACCGCGACCGAGTCCGCAGCGCCCCCCACCCGCCGGCTGGGACTTGAAATCCGCTCTGTCAACAGCCGCTTTCTGGACCTGTCGTTCCGCCTGCCCGACGAGCTGCGCGCACTGGAGCCAGCGCTGCGTGCGCTGGTCACGCGCCAGATCAAGCGCGGCAAGGTGGAAGTGCGCGCCTCCATTGAAAGCCTGGACGCCGGCGCCCTGCCCGACCTCTCGCCGCGCCTGCTGCAGCGGCTCGATGCGCTGCAGGAAACCGTGCGCTCGTGGCTGCCGGCTGCAGCGCCCCTGACGGTGGCAGAAGTGCTGCGCCTGGGCAGCACCCACACCGGTACCCAGGACGACTGGGCCGCCATTGCGCCCGGCCTGGCCGAAGAGGCACTGCAGGCGCTGCTGGCCGCCCGCAAACAGGAAGGCACGCGCCTGGCCACCATGCTGCAAGAGCGCGTGCAGCAGCTGCGCACGCTGACGCAGCAGGCAGTGCCGCTGGTGCCCAAGCTGGTCGAGCAGCAGCGCCAGCGCTTCATGGAGCGCTGGAAGGAAGCCATGGGCCTGGCCGAGGGCAGCGTGGCGCCGGAAGCGGCGCGCGACCGCGCCCTGTCCGAGGCCACCGCCTTCGCCATCCGCATCGACGTGGCCGAGGAAGTCACGCGCCTGCAGTCGCACCTTGACGAGATCGAGCGGCTGCTCAAGAAGGGTGGCGAGGTGGGCAAGCGCCTCGACTTCCTGATCCAGGAGCTGCACCGCGAGGCCAACACCCTGGGCTCGAAATCGGCCGCGCTGGAGCTGACCCGCATCAGCGTGGACATGAAGGTGCTGATCGAGCAGATGCGCGAGCAGGTGCAAAACATAGAATGACACTGTCAATTTCACAGCAAACAGCGCACACCCTTCATGGATTACCCTGGAAATCTTTATGTAGTCGCTGCGCCCAGCGGCACGGGCAAGTCCAGTCTGGTCAAGGCCCTTCTGGAGCTGGACTCGCACATCTACCTGTCGGTCTCGCACACCACGCGCGCGCCGCGCGGACAGGAAAAGCACGGCCGCGATTACTTCTTTGCCTCCGAGTCGGAATTTGACGCCATGGTGGCGTCAAATGCGTTTGTCGAGTGGGCGCATGTGCACGGGCAGCGCTACGGCACCTCCAAAAAAGCCATTGAAGAGCGCATTGCGCAGGGCAGCGACGTGATTCTGGAAATCGATTTTCAGGGTGCACTGCAGATCCGCAAGACTTTTGCCAATGCCGTGCTGGTCTTCATCCTGCCGCCGAGCTGGGAAGAGCTGCGCTCGCGCCTGGAGCGGCGCGGCGAGGACACGCCCGAGGTGATCGAGGTGCGTCTGACAAACGCTGCCGAAGAGATGGCGCAGGCTCAAAAATTCGACTTCGTTATAATCAACGAGTTATTTGAACGTGCGCTTTTCGACCTCAAGGCCATTGCGCACGCCCAGCGGCTCAAATATGCTGCCCAGCGCCGTGCCCGCGCATCCACTTTTGAATCACTCAACATCCCCTGAAGCTTCCGGAGTACTCCCCCATGGCCCGCATCACCGTCGAAGACTGCCTTGAGCAGATCCCCAACCGTTTCCAGCTGGTGCTGGCAGCCACCTACCGGGCGCGCATGCTCAGCCAGGGGCACACGCCGCGCATCGAGAGCCGCAACAAGCCGGGCGTGACGGCGCTGCGCGAAATTGCCGCCGGCAAGGTCGGCATTGAAATGCTCAAGAAAGTGCCAGGCTGAACGGTCTTTCTGTTCACAGCGGTACAAAAAGGCACCATGATATGGTGCTTTTTTTATGCCCTGAGCCTGCTCAGCCGCAGCGCGGTACATTGAGGACATGCATGTGGTATTGAACTCCTCCAACTCCTCTTCCATGGAAGGCGGCGAAGTGCCTTCTTCCGTCAGCCCCGCAGCGGCGGCGGCCAACGCGGCAGCCGCCAGTTTTGCCGCCCTGATGGAAAAACTGGACTACCTGGACCCCGCCAGCATCGAGCTGGTGCGCCAGGCCTACCGCTATGCCGACACGGCCCACCTGGGCCAGATGCGCAACAGCGGCGAGCCCTACATCACGCACCCGATTGCCGTGGCCGCCCAGTGCGCCACCTGGAAGCTTGACGCCCAGGCGCTGATGGCCGCCCTGCTGCACGACGCCATGGAAGACTGCGGCGTGACCAAGGCCGACCTGGTGGAACGCTTTGGCGCGCCGGTGGCCGAACTGGTCGATGGCCTGACCAAGCTTGACAAGCTGCAGTTCGACACGCGCGAGGAAAACCAGGCCGAGTCGTTTCGCAAGATGCTGCTGGCCATGGCACGCGATGTGCGCGTCATTCTGGTCAAACTGGCCGACCGCACGCACAACATGCGCACCATGTCCGACATGCCGCGCAGCAAGTGGGGACGCATTGCGTCGGAAACCATTGAAATCTACGCGCCGATCGCGCACCGCCTGGGGCTCAACCAGACCTACCGCGAACTGCAGGACCTGTCGTTTCGCCACCTGCACCCCTGGCGCTACGAAACCCTGCACAAGGCGGTCAGCAAGTCGCGCAGCCGCCGGCGCGACCTGGTGCACAAGGTGCAGTCCGATGTGGACACGGTGTTTGCCCGCCTGAACATGGCAGCGCGCCTGGCAGGGCGCGAAAAGACGCTGTATGCCATCTACCAGAAGATGGCGAGCAAGCGGCTGAGCTTTGCGCGGGTGACGGACCTGTACGGTTTTCGTGTCATCGTGGCCTCGGTCACCGACTGCTACACCGCCATGGGGGTGCTGCACCAGATGTACCAGCCTGTGCCCGGCAAGTTCAAGGACTACATTGCGCTGCCCAAGATCAATGGCTACCAGTCGCTGCACACCACGCTGGTGGGACCGTCGGGCGTGAACATCGAGTTCCAGATGCGCACCGAGGAAATGCACGTCATTGCCGAAGCTGGCGTGGCAGCGCACTGGCTTTACAAGGCGCAGGACCACGAAAGCGACAACGCCGAGCGGCTGGGCACCAAGTGGCTGCAGTCGCTGCTGGACATCCAGAATGAAACGCGCGACGCCGCAGAGTTCTGGGACCACGTCAAGGTGGACCTGTTTCCGGACGCGGTGTACGTGTTCACGCCCAAGGGCCAGATCCTGTCGCTGCCGCGCGGCGCCACAGTGGTCGACTTTTCCTATGCCATCCACAGCAACGTGGGCGACCACACGGCCGCCGCCAAGATCAACAGCGAACAGGTGCCGCTGCGCACCGAACTGAAAAACGGCGACGTGGTGGAGATCATGACCACGCCGCACTCTTCGCCCAACCCCGCCTGGCTGGCCTTCGTGCGCACCGGCCGGGCGCGCTCGAAGATCCGCCACTACCTCAAGACGCTGGCGCATTCCGAATCCGAAGGGCTGGGCGAAAAACTGCTGACGCAGGCACTGCGCGCCGAAGGCATCCACCAGATGCCGCTGGGCAGCGAGGACATGCAGCCGCTGTGGGACAAGGTCTTGCGCTTCACCGGCAGCCGCACGCGCAGCGAATTGATGACCGACATCGGGCTGGGCAAGCGCATTGCCAGCATCGTTGCCAAGCGCCTGGTGGCGCTGATGGCCGAACACGGCCACAAACCCGACGCCCTGCTGCTCAGCCGCGAACGCTTCACCGCCCAGGAAACAGTGTCGCAGGGCGGGATCACGCTCGATGGCAGCGAAAACGCTTCCGTCCAGTATGCACACTGCTGCCGGCCCATTCCTGGCGACGGCATCCTGGGCTACCTGGGCCGGGGAGAAGGCCTGGTGGTGCATTCCGATGCATGTTCGGTGGCACGAAAGCTGCAGCACAAGGACAGCGAGCGCTTCATTGCCGTGGACTGGTCGGAAGAGCCCACGCGCTCGTTTGAAACCGGCGTGCTGGTCACGGTCAGCAACGGCAAGGGCGTATTGGCCAAGGTGGCTTCCGAACTGGCGCAGTCGGAGGCCGACATCAGCCACATCGACATGGACGACGAGGTGGCGCTGGACACGGTGGACCTGCGCTTTGTCGTTGCCGTGCGCGACAAGGCGCACCTGGAAGCAGCGCTGCGCAACCTGCGCCACACGCCGGCCGTGCTGCGCGCCAGCCGCGCCCTGCCGCAGTCCAGCCCGGCGTGACCTGCGGGCTCCGGCCAGCTTGTTCACACCCCAAGCCCAGGCAGACACCCGGCCAACGCCCAGGGCCACAGGCCAGGGTCAGACGGGGCTGCCGGCTTCGGGGTAGGTCACCTCCAGCACTTCCAGCATGCGCTGGCCGGCCGGCGTAAACAGTGGCACCTCGTCACCCACCCGGGCCTTGAGCAGCGCCTGCGCCACCGGCGACACCCAGCTGATTTCGCCCTGCGTGCTTTCGGCCTCGTCGGTGCCCAGAATCCTCACGGTGCGCTCTTCGCCGGTGTCATCGACATAGGTGATGGTGGCGCCAAAGAACACCTGGTCCGACCCCTGGTGCACGCTGGGGTCCACCACGGAGGCCACCTCCAGGCGCTTGGTCAGAAAGCGGATGCGCCGGTCGATCTCGCGCAGCCTCTTCTTGCCGTAGAGGTAGTCGCCGTTTTCAGAACGGCCACCATTGCGCGCGGCCCAGTGCACGGTTTCCACCATGGCGGGGCGCTCGCGCTCCATCAGGTCGGTCCATTCGGCGCGCAGGCGGGCATAGCCCTGGGG
>JAGOCN010000142.1 GCA_017998735.1 Giesbergeria sp. | reverse complement strand
CTCTGCCGCTGCCCTGGGCGCCGGCACCCCGGCCGCTGCAAAGCCCCGTCTGGCACTGTTCGACCTGGACCACACCCTGCTGCCGATCGATTCGGACTTTGAATGGGGCCAGTTCACCCTGCGCATGGGCTGGTGCGACCCGGTGACCTTTGGCCACCGCAACGCCGCCTTCTATGCCGACTACCAAGCCGGCACGCTGGACGTGCACGACTACGTGCGCTTTGCCACCGAGGCGCTGCGCCGGCAGGGCCCCAAGGTGGCCGTCGCCGCGCATGTGCGCTTCATGGAAGAGGTGGTGCAGCCTGCCATCCGCCCCGAAGCGCTGGCGCTCCTGCGCCAGCACCAGGACGCGGGCGACAAGGTGCTCATCGTCACCGCCACCAACGAGTTCGTCACCGGCCCGATTTCCCATGCACTCGGTGCGCACGGGCTGATTGCCGTGCAGCTGGAACGCGGCAGCGACGGCTGGTACACCGGTGCCATCAAGGGCGTGCCGTCCATGCGCGCCGGCAAGGTCACGCGCGTGGAGCAGTGGCTGGCCGCGCGCGGCTGGGGCTGGGGCGATGTGCACAGCACCTTCTACAGCGACTCGCTGAACGACGTGCCACTGCTGGAGCGCGTGGACGTGCCGGTGGCCACCAACCCCGACGAGCGCCTGCGCGCCCTGGCCCTGGAGCGCGGCTGGCGCGTGCTGGACCTGTTTCCACTGCAGGCTGCCGTGCCCCCTGGCGCGCCCGACAGCGATCCCGCTGCCCCTGACCAGCCTTCGGCCATTCGACCATGATCAAGAAATTCATCGACAAGCTGCTGGCCAAGGCCACCACGGGCGCCCGCCGGGCACCCCCGCCGCGCTTTGGCAAGCGCGAAGAGGTGCCGGCTGCGGTGCACGGCATCGACCCCGAGCGCGTGGACCGCTGGGCGCGCGAGGTGGTGCAGACGCTGCAGCAGGCCGGCTTCGAGGCCTACATCGTCGGCGGTGCGGTGCGCGACCTGCTGCTGGGCCTGCGCCCCAAGGACTTTGACGTGGCCACCAACGCCACGCCCGAGCAGGTCAAGGGCCTGTTTCGCCGCGCCTTCATCATTGGCAAGCGCTTTCGCATCGTGCATGTGGTGCACGGGCGCGGGCGCGAAAACGAGGTGATCGAGGTCTCCACCTTCCGTGCCCAGGTCGACAACGTGGCCGCCGAACAGGTGCGCGGCAACGAAAAAACCAGCCGCAGCGAGCTGGCCGGCATGACGCACGCGGTGGGCGCCAGCGGCCGCGTGCTGCGCGACAACGTCTGGGGCCCGCAGGACGAGGACGCCACGCGGCGCGACTTCACCCTGAACGCCCTGTACTACGACCCGCAGACGCAGATCGTTGTCGACTACCACCACGGCATCGAGGACGCGCAGAAGAAAACCCTGCGCATGATTGGCGACCCGGTGCAGCGCTACCGCGAAGACCCGGTGCGCATCATCCGGGCGGTGCGTTTTGCCGCCAAGCTGAGCGCGCTCGGCTTCACGCTGGAGCCCGGCACGGCCGCGCCCCTGGTGCAGTCCCAGCAGCTGCTGGCCGAGGTGCCGCAAAGCCGCATGTTCGACGAGATGCTCAAGCTCTTGCAGACCGGCCATTCCATCGCCACCATCGAGCAGCTGAAAAAGCTCGGCCTCTCGCGCGGCATCTACCCGCTGCTGGACGTGGTGGTGGAGCGCGCCGACACCGACTTTGTGCGCGCCGCCCTGACCGACACCGACCGGCGGGTGCGCGAAGGCAAGCCCGTGGCGCCCAGCTTTTTGCTGTCCTGCGTGCTGTGGCAGGACGTCAAGACCGGCTGGGACGCACGCCTGGGGCACGGCGAGCACCCGCTGCCGGCGCTGCAGGAAGCGATTGACGAGGTGTTTGACCGGCGCATTGGCGACGTGTCCGGGCGTGGCAAGCTGGCCGCCGACATGCGCGAGATCTGGGTCATGCAGCCGCGCTTTGAAAAACGCGCCGGCCGCGTGCCCGAAAGCATGGTGGCGCAGCTGCGCTTTCGCGCCGGCTTTGACTTCATGCGCCTGCGCGCCGATGTCGGCGAGGTCGATGAGGCCCTGGCCAGCTGGTGGCAGGAGTACAGCATTGCCGATGAAAACCGCCGCCACGACCTGATGGAGCAGGCGCGCGAAGAGCAGAAGGCGCGCACCCGTGGCCAGCAGCCGGTGGTGCGCCGGGTGCCGCGCACAGACGCTGGCGCTGTGCCGTTGCCGCTGGACCAGGGCGCAGCCCCCGGCCAGGGCGAAATGCTCAATGAAGACGGCGAGCCCGCCACCCCGAAGAAGCGCCGCCGGCGCCGGCGCAAGCCCGGCGGGGGCGGCGAGGGCGGCGTGAACAGCGAGGGCGGTCAGGGCAGCAGCAGCGGTGCGCACCCCGGCGGCAGCGGCAGTGGCGGCAGCGGCGGCAGCGACGGCGGCTGGCACCCAGACGACCACTGACCACCGACTTGCGATGACGACGACTGCCGCACCGCTGCCTGCTGGTAGCCAATTTGGCCAATCCAGCCTTGCCAGCCCTGCCTGGATTGGCCTGGGCGCCAACCTGGGAGAGCCCGCCGCGCACCTGCGCACGGCCCTGGCCGGCATTGGCGCCTTGCCTGGCACGCGCGTGCTGCGCGTCTCGCCCCTGTACCGCAGCGCGCCGGTCGGTGCCGGCGGGCCGGACTATGTCAACGCCGTGGCAGAAATTTCCACCCGGCTGGCGCCGCAGCAGCTGCTGGACGCCCTGCAGGCGCTGGAGCAGGCTGCAGGGCGCGAACGCCCGTACCGCAACGCACCGCGCACGCTGGACCTGGACATCCTGCTGTGGGGCGCGGACGGCGCCGGGTGCATCGACACCGCCACGCTCACCGTGCCGCACCCGCGCCTGCACGGGCGCGCCTTTGTGCTGCGCCCCCTGGCCGACATTGCGCCGGCGCTGGTGTCGCCCGCCGCACTGCAGGCCGTGGCCGACCAGCGCATCGAACGGCTGGAGTGACCGCGGTGGTGATGCTATTGAAACAATAGCTGCTGGCGCAGGCTGCACATGCGCTGGAGGCTGTTTTGGTGCTCAATGCAGTGGCGCAGGGCCTGTGCAAGCCGGCCCGTTGCCAGCGTTCTTTGTGCGCCTTGCCCGCCCGCCCGCACCAGCATTGCATTGCGCGGCACAGGGCACGGCAAGGCATGGCACGCGGCCAACACCGCCGGTAGCTTTGCCTTTGCCGCGCACTGAAACCATGGCCTGTGTGCCGCCTGCACCCAGCCTTTCGGAGATTTCCATGACAAGCGATTTTTCTGCCCCGCCGGCCATTGCCTCCCTGCCACCGCCTGCACCCGGTGCGGTGCTGCCGCGCGCCCGGTGGGGCCGGGTGACGCTGGTGGGCGCCGGGCCGGGCGATGCCGAACTGCTCACGCTCAAGGCCGCGCGCGTGCTGGCCAGCGCCGGCACGGTGCTGTACGACAACCTGGTCTCGAACGATGTGCTGGCGCATGTGGCACCGGGCGCCGAGCTGATTTACGTCGGCAAGCAAAGCCGCAACCACACGCTGCCGCAGGAGGGCATCATCGAATTGATGGTGCGGCTGGCGCAGCAGGGCAGGTCGCTGGTGCGCCTGAAGGGGGGCGATCCGTACATCTTTGGCCGGGGCGGTGAAGAGGTGCAGGCGCTGGTGGCGGCCGGCATAGCCTGCGAAACCGTGCCCGGCATCAGCGCCGCGCAGGGCGCGGCAGCGTCCGCCGGCATTCCGCTCACGCACCGCGACCATGCCGGCATGCTGGTGTTTGCCACCGGCCACCTGCAGGATGGGGGCAAGGGCGGCGGGCGCACCGTGGCGCTGGACTGGGACGCGCTGGCGCGGCCGCGCCAGACGGTGGTGATCTACATGGGCGTGGGCACGTTGCCCACCATCTGCGCCGAGCTGGTCAAGCACGGCATGGCGCCCGACACCCCGGCCGCCGTGGTCGAGCGCGCCACGCTGCCCGAACAGCGCACCGTGGTCGGCACGGTGCAGACGCTGCCCGCGCTGGCCGTGCAGCACGCGGTGCGCGCGCCGGCGCTGATCGTCATTGGCAGCACCGTGTCGCTGCACGCCGTCATCGGCAGCGGCGCCGCCATGCAAAGCGGCCCATGGCCCCAGGCAGCGCAGGGCAGCGCAGAAAACATTTGAAAGCGTGCGCCAAAGCGTCTGTAATGGCGCCATCCGCCTGAACCCAACGCGGCCGGACCTTGGTTCCGGCCCCAGGCGCCTTGTCCTTGCACAGGAGGCTTTTCATGCAGATCCGCAAATTCCACCACGTCGCCTACCGCTGCACCGATGCCAAGCAGACCGTGGAGTGGTACGGCAAGTACCTGGGCATGGCCTTCATCCTGGCGATTGCCGAGGACGCGGTGCCGTCCACCGGCGAGCCCGACCCGTACATGCATGTCTTTCTGGACGCCGGCGCCGGCAACATCCTGGCGTTTTTCGAGCTGCCCACCAAGCCGCCCATGGACCGCGACCGCAACACCCCCACCTGGACGCAGCACCTGGCCATGGAAGTGGACAGCATGGACGAGCTGCTGGCCGCCAAGGCGCGCATGGAGGCCGATGGCATCGAGGTGGTCGGGCCGACCGACCACACGATCTTCAAGTCCATCTATTTCCGCGACCCGAGCGGCCACCGGCTGGAGCTGGCGGTGAACACCGGCACGCCCGAGATGCTGCAGAAACTCGACGCTGTGAAGTGGGACATGCTGAACGAATGGGCGCGCACCAAAAAAGCCCCCAAGCACGCCGCCTGGATGCACGACGGCAGCCACCAGTTGCCCTCTGCAGCTCCGACAAACACAGCATGAAAGCAGCATTGCCATGAAACTTGCCACCCTCAAAACCGGCGGCCGCGACGGCACCCTTGTGGTGGTGGACCGCAGCCTGTCCCGCTGCCAGGCCGTGCCCGGCATTGCCGCCACGCTGCAGGCCGCGCTGGACGACTGGGAGCGCTGCGCCCCGGCGCTGGCGCAGGTGTACGGCGCGCTCAACCGGGGCGCGGCCAGCGCGGCGCAGCCGTTCGATGCCGCGCAGTGCCATTCGCCGCTGCCGCGTGCCTACCAGTGGGCCGATGGCTCGGCCTATGTCAACCATGTCGAGCTGGTGCGCAAGGCGCGCGGCAGCGAAATGCCTGCCTCCTTCTGGAGCGACCCGCTGATGTACCAGGGCGGCTCGGACTCGTTTGTCGGCCCGTGCGACCCCATCGACGCGCTGACCGAAGACTGGGGCATTGACCTGGAAGCCGAGGTGGCCGTCATCACCGGCGACGTGCCGCTGGGCGCCAGCGCGGCGCTGTGCGAACAGGCCATCCGGCTGGTGGTGCTGGTGAACGACGTGTCGCTGCGCAACCTGATTCCGGCCGAGCTGGCCAAGGGCTTCGGCTTTGTGCAGTCCAAACCCG
>JAGOCN010000141.1 GCA_017998735.1 Giesbergeria sp. | reverse complement strand
GGGCCAACCCGGGCAGCTATGTGCCCGAGTTCACGGCGGCCATGATCAAGCTGGAAAAAGGCAAGATGACCCAGGTGCCAGTCAAGAGCCAGTTTGGCTGGCATGTGATCCGCATCGACGACGTGCGCGAAGCCCAATTGCCCAAGCTGGACGAGGTCAAGCCCCAGGTGGCCCAGCAATTGCAGCAGCAAAGACTGGCCAAGTTCCAGCAGGACCTGCGCGCCAAGGCCAAGGTGGAATAACCCGGCAAGTGGCTGCCTGGCGCCCAGGGTGGGGTTCCAGACAGACCCTGTTTAAACAGAACGCGGCTTTGGCCGCGTTTTTTTGTTGCGAATGCTTCTGCCGTGTCGGGCGCGCAAATGCAGGCCTGCATGCGCTGCACTCCAACCTCCAACCTCCAACTGCCACACTGCAGCCCGGCATGGCTGTTTGAAGCCTTCCTGGCCTGTCCTGATTGCAATCTTTCTGCGCATGCAAAGGGTTTTTTGCTATTTAAACAATAGCTTCTGGCGCAGGCTGTGTGTGGGCTGGAGGCACTTTTGTCCAAAAAACCAGGTTTGCAGCAGGCACGGTGCCGGTCCTGTGTGCGACCAGCCAAAATCCGTTTCAGGTTTGCAAAAATCCGTTCATTGATCGGGTCTGCATTCAAGCCAGGGGCTTGCAGTCTTGTGGCATGTGGATTGCGCACAGATGCCCAAAAAGTGCCCATCAGGTGCCCGACAAGCGCTCCCCCTCTTCTGCTGGCCTGCTCAGTTCATGCTGTGGCCCGTGGCGGCGCCCAGCATCCACAGCGCGCCCAGCAGCACCGGCTGGTGCAGCATGTAATAAACCAGACTCCAGCGGCCCAGAACCGCCAGGGGCTGCAGCCAGGGTGCAACCGGTTTTTCCAGCCACTGCCTTCGGTGCGCCAGCAACCACTGCCCCGCCGCCATGGCCCACCACACAATGCCCATCCACGGCAGCAGCGGCACATAGTCCTCGGTGAAAGGCTTTTGCGTGACCAGCCCGGTCCAGTTGAGAAGCGGTGCATTGAAAATTTTTGCCCATTCGTGCAGTGGGCCGCCCAACGCCCAGGCGCCCAGCGCAGGCAGCGCCAGCGCCACTGTCCCCGCAGTCCACAGCACTGCAGGCCTTGCCCCTGCAGTGGCATGTGCGAGCAGCAGCATCACGGCCAGGCCATGCAGCACGCCAAAGTAGATGAAGCTGTCTGGAAAGACCGCCCATGACGCCGCGGTGACCAGCAGTGCGCACCCGGCAATCTGCGCCCAGCGCCGCGCAAACCTGCGCCGGCCTTGCTGCTGGTCTTTTGCCATCGCCTGGCCCAGTCCGCCGCACCACAGAAACAGGCCCACGATGCAGGTGCGCTGCAGTGTCCACAGCGGATCGGTCAGAAAGTCCTGCTTCCAGTACCCCATGAAACCCAGATCGAAAGCCAGATGGAACAGCGTCATCCACACCATGGCCACACCGCGCAGGGCGTCGATGCTTTCAAAACGCGAAGGGGCGCAAGCGCGTGCTGGGTGCAAGGGGCGTGGTTTCCTCAAAGGCTGCAGCAGCCAGCCGTGCGAGCTGCGCAAGGGACGCATTTTTGCTGCCTACCAGTAGGCAAACAAAAAAACCCGGAAGGTTCCGGGTTTGTTCTGGTGGGTCGTAGTGGGATCGAACCACTGGCTTCCACCGTGTGAAGGTGGCACTCTACCGCTGAGTTAACGACCCGGTTGCTGGCTGGTGCAGGTGCAAAAAACTGCAAACCCGCTGCCAGCTGCGCAGGAAAACTGGTGGGTGATACATGGATCGAACATGTGACCCCTGCCGTGTGAAGGCAGTGCTCTACCGCTGAGCTAATCACCCTTGCTGTGCAAGGCAAGCCTCGGATTATGTCACAGGTTTTTGCGCGCTTTGTGCAGAGCGCCAAATTGTTTTGCCTCCGCTGGCCTTGTCCAGCTGCGCCAGCACCGCTTCGTGCGCAGCAGCTTCTGCACTGCTGGCCTGCAGCACCTGCAAGGCAATGTGGCTCAGGTCGATGCGGGCAAGCTGCACGGACGCACCCCCTGCAGGGTTTTCCCCTTCATCGCCCATCAGCAGCGCTTCCTGGCCCCGCGTGAGGTTGATGTAGACATCGGCCAGCAGCTCGGCGTCCAGCAGCGCGCCGTGCAGTGTGCGAGCCGAGTTGTCCACCTCCAGCCGGTCGCACAGGGCGTCCAGCGAATTGCGCTTGCCGGGAAACATTTCCTTGGCCATGGCCAGGGTGTCGGTCACCTGTGCCACGCAGCCGCGCAGTGCAGGGCGGCCGATCAGTTGCAGCTCCTTGTTCAGAAAACCGACGTCAAACGGCGCGTTGTGGATGATGACCTCGGCGCCCTGCAGGTATTCCATCAGCTCTTCGGCCACGGCGCCAAACACGGGTTTGTCGCGCAGGAATTCGTCGCTGATGCCATGGATGCGCAGTGCATCGGGGTGGCTGTTGCGGCCAGGGTTGAGGTAGAAGTGCCGGTTGTTGCCGGTCAGCTTGCGCCGCACCAGTTCCACGCAGCCAATCTCGATGATGCGGTCCCCGTTTTCGGCCGACAGGCCGGTGGTTTCGGTGTCCAGAAAAATCTGCCGCGCCATGTCAGTGGTTTTCCTTGGCATGGTTGATGGAGTACTTGGGAATTTCCACCGTCACGTCCTGCGCCGCCAGAATGGCCTGGCACGACAGGCGCGACTGCGGCTCCAGTCCCCAGGCGCGGTCCAGCAGGTCTTCTTCTTCCTCCTCGGCCTCGTTGAGCGAAGCCAGGCCTTGCCGCACGATCACATGGCAGGTGGTGCAGGCGCAGCTCATGTCGCAGGCATGTTCGATGTTGATGCGGTTTTCCAGCATCGCCTCGCAGATGGAGGTGCCGGCAGGAGCGGTGATTTCAGCGCCTTCAGGGCAGTATTCGGGGTGCGGCAAAATCTTGATGACGGGCATGGGTTCTCTTAATCAGGGTTCGATTCAATCGGTCAATCGGTTGACCAGCCAGCCGGTCAGCGCAGTTGCCTGGCTGTCAGCTGCGGGTTGTAGAGCTTTTACAGGGCTTGCACGTTTTTGCCTGCCAGTGCCTTGCGAATGCCCAGGTTCATGCGCTGGGCGGCAAACTGTTCGGTGCCTTCTGCCAGCGCCTTGGTGGCAGCTTCCACGGTGGCAGCATCGTCGGCGCCGCGCTGCGCATGCAGGCCCTGCACCAGCGCATCGATGCGGGCGCGCTCCTCTGGCGCCAGGATGTCACCGTCGGCGTCCAGCGCACTCTGGATGGCAATCAGCATGCGGTCGGCGTCCACCCGTGCCTCGACCAGCGCACGCGCCTGCATGTCCTGCGCGGCAGTGGCAAAGCTGTCCTGCAGCATGCGGGCAATCTCGTCGTCGCTCAGACCGTACGAGGGTTTGACATCGATGCGCGCCTGCACGCCGCTGGTCTGCTCCAGGGCGTCCACGCTCAGCAGGCCATCGGCGTCCACCGTGAAGGTGACGCGGATGCGCGCCGCCCCGGCGGCCATGGGTGGAATGCCGCGCAGCTCGAACCGCGCCAGGCTGCGGCAGTCCTGCACCAGGTCGCGCTCGCCCTGCACTACATGCAGGGCAAGGGCCGTCTGACCGTCCTGGTAGGTGGTGAAGTCCTGTGCCTTGGCAGTGGGAATGGTTTCGTTGCGCGAGACGATGCGCTCGACCAGGCCGCCCATGGTTTCAATGCCGAGCGACAGCGGAATGACGTCCAGCAGCAGCAGGTCGCCCGCTGTGGCGTTGCCCGCAAGCTGATCGGCCTGGATGGCGGCGCCCAGGGCCACCACCTCGTCCGGGTTGAGGTTAGTCAGCGGCGGACAGCCAAAGTAGCCGCCCACGGCGGCCTGGATTTGCGGCATGCGCGTGGCGCCTCCCACCAGCACCACGCCCTGCACTTCCTCGGGCGCCAGTCTGGCATCGCGCAATGCCCGGCGCACTGCCGCCAGCGAGCGCGCCGTGAGCGCCGCCGTGTTGGCCTCGAAATCGGTGCGATTTACATCAAAATGCACTGCAGCGCCTGCCACGCTTGCGCTGAAAGCTACACTTTCTGTAGCAGTCAGGGCTTCCTTGCAGGCCCGTGCTGCCAGCCTGGCAGCGGTCTTGTCGGAAGGCGTTTGTGGCACAGCCCCCACCTGCGCCAGCACCCAGTCGGCAAGGGCCGCGTCGTAGTCGTCACCGCCCAGGGCAGAGTCCCCGCCGGTGGAAATCACTTCAAACACCCCCTGCGTCAGCCGCAGGATGGAAATGTCGAAGGTGCCGCCGCCCAGGTCATAGACCGCATACACACCCTCGCTGCCGTTGTCCAGGCCATAGGCAATGGCAGCGGCCGTCGGCTCATTGATAAGGCGCAGCAGGTGGATGCCCGCCAGTTGCGCTGCATCCTTGGTGGCCTGGCGCTGTGCCTCGTCGAAATAGGCCGGCACCGTGATGACCGCGCCATACAGGTCGTCGTTGAAGGTGTCTTCGGCCCGGTAGCGCAGCGTGGCCAGGATGTCGGCACTCACTTCCACCGGCGACTTCACGCCGCCCGCCGTGTCCAGGCTGACCATGCCCATGCCGGGCGACGGCGCACCTGGCGCCACCAGGTCGTACGGCAGTTTGCCAGCATCCTGCACATCGCCCAGGCCCCGGCCCATGAAGCGCTTGACCGAAGCAATGGTGTTGCGCGCGTCGCTTTGCTGGTGCTCCACCGCTTCATGGCCAATCTGCCGTTTGCCATCGGCCAGGTAGCGCACGATGGACGGCAGCAGCACCCGGCCCTGTGCATCGGGCAGGCATTCGGCCACGCCATTGCGCACCGAAGCCACCAGAGAATGCGTGGTGCCCAGGTCAATGCCGACCGCAATGCGGCGCTGGTGGGGGTCAAGGGACTGTCCGGGTTCTGAAATCTGCAGCAGTGCCATGGAATCGTGTTTTGTTGGTGCGATGAAGGAACCGGCAGACAGTTGGGCAGCTGCGCGGTCCGGAAAAAGATGCCGGTCACTGAAAGCGACACGGTCCGTGCAAGCAGCTATTGTCCCAGCTGGTCCTGGCGGTCTGCCACGCTTTGCGCAAAGCGCTCAATGAACATGAGGGCTCTGACCTGCTGCGCTGCGTCTGCAAAGTCCTGCGACTGATCGATCAGTTCGCCACAGCGCGCCAGCGTTGCCAGCCGTGCCTGCTCCACCACACCCGCCAGCAGGTCCACCTGCTGCAGGCTGTGTGCGTCGTCCAGCGTTTCCCGCCACTCCATCTGCTGCAGCAGAAAAGGCCCCGGCATCGCCGTGTTGTCTTCTGCGCGAATGGGCGCACCATGGAGTTCGCACAGGTAGGCTGCGCGCCGAAGCGGGTTCTTGAGGCGCTGGTACGCCTCGTTGATGCGCACCGACCACTGCATGGCCATGCGCTGCGCGGCTCCCCCTTGCGCGGCAAAACGGTCAGGGTGC
>JAGOCN010000140.1 GCA_017998735.1 Giesbergeria sp. | reverse complement strand
ATATTTCGCATTGCGCACGGTCATCCAGATTTGCCTCAGTGATTTCCACTCCTGCTCCCACTTCCATCCACCAGCGGCAGACGCAGCATGAAACAGGCGCCTGATATTCCATCAGACCGGTTCTGGCATTGCGCGCTGCCCTGGTGTCGTTCGGCAATGGAACGCACCAGCGCCAGCCCCAATCCCACACCGCCAGCACGCTCGCTGGCGCCGGGCAGGCGATAGAAAGGTTCAAAGATGCGCTCGCGCTGCGCTTCGGGAACGCCGGGGCCGTGGTCGCTCACACGCACCTCGGCCCACTGGCCACTGCGCTGCAGGGTCACTTCAATGTCGCCCTGGCTGTAGCGGCGGGCGTTTTCCAACAGGTTGCGCACGGCGCGGCGCAGCAGCTTTGCCACGCCGGCCACTTCCAGTGTGTCCGTGCTGGTGTCCAGGTCGGCGCTGGTGCGGGCGCACTCTTCGGCCACCAGACCGATCAGGTCCACCAGTTCCATCGTGCCCACATCCGTCTCGTGTGCGTCCAGGCGGCTGGCCAGCAGGATTTCGTCTACCAGCTGGTCAAGTTCCGCAATGTTGCGCAGAATTTCCGCCCGGAAGGCCGGCGCCGGGCGGTCGGTGCCCATCAGCTCCAATCCCATGCGGATGCGGGTGAGCGGCGAGCGCAGTTCGTGCGAAGCATTGGCCAGCAGCGACTTGTGCGATTGCACCAGTGTTTCTATGCGCTCTGCGGCGGCATTGAACTGGCGTGAGAGGTCGGCCACTTCGTCGCGGCCCTGCACTGGCACGCGTGCCGCCAGGTCGCCTTCGCCAAAGCGCTGCACGCCGTGCTGCAGCACGTCCAGCCGTTTGAGCAGCCGCCGGATGATGGGAAACACGCCCAGCGCCACCGCCACGCCCACCAGCCCCAGCATCCACAAGAAGCCGAACGGCGGCCGGGTCCAAAAGGACGCTTCCGGACTGCCGCGGCCACCCCGGCCACCACGGCCGTCTGTGCGGCCTTCGGGGCGCGGCGCCAGTTCCAGGCTGAAACGCTGGCCATTGTCCAGCTCCAGGCGAAACGCCAATGGCTGGCCCGGCAGGCGCTGCGTGGTGCCGCGCCCCAGCAGTTCGCCGCTGTCGCTGCGCAGCACGATTTCACGCGCCGGGGGCACCTGCGGCGGCGCGTTTTGTTCTGCCGCCACGCGCCATGCCCAGCCCACCAGCAGTGTCAGCACCGCCACACCGCCCACCACGGCCAGCCAGATGCGCAGGTACAGGCGGCGCGAAAACAGGCGGATCAGGGACATGGCAATGCAGGCATCAAGCGCAACAGCAGCACGAGCGACATGCCGCCCGCTCAGTCCTGCTGGCGGGCAAAAACGTAGCCCACACCGCGCACGGTCAGGATGCGGCGCGGGCTTTTGGCGTCCTGCTCGATGGCAGCGCGGATGCGGCCCATGTGCACATCGATGGAGCGGTCAAAGGCTTCGAGTTCGCGCCCGCGCACCGCTTCCATGATCTGGTCGCGGGTCAGCACGCGGCCGGCGCGCTCGGCCAGGGCGACCAGCAGGTCGAACTGGTAGGAGGTCAGCTCGCGCGCCTCCCCGGCCACGGTGACGCTGCGCGCGTCACGGTCGATCTCCAGCGTGCCAAAGCGCAGCAGCTGCGTGGCCGGTGCCGGGCCGCCCTCGCGCCGGCGCAGGATGGCGCGGATGCGCGCCAGCAACTCGCGTGGCTCGAACGGCTTGGGCAGGTAGTCGTCGGCGCCGAGTTCCAGGCCGATGATGCGGTCCATCGGGTCGCCCTTGGCGGTCAGCATCAGCACCGGCACCTGGGCGGCGGCGCCGGGCAGGGCGCGCAGGCGCCGGCACACGTCCAGGCCGTCCATGTCGGGCAGCATCAGGTCCAGGATCACCAGGTCGGGCAGCTGCGCACCGTTCTGGCCCTGCAGCTGCGCCAGGCCGCTGGCACCGTCCGCCCGGTGCGTGACCACCATGCCCGACTGGGCCAGGTACTCGGCCACCATCTGCGCCAGGCGCACATCGTCTTCAATCATCAACAGCTGCGAACTCATGGCAAAAAGCACTCCAGACGGAAAAAGGCGCAACACAAAGCCAGATGCGGAACACACCATGGCGGTGCGGGCGCCCTTAGTCGCCCGCACCGCCATGGTGGCGCCCACACACCACAGGGTCTTGAAGCGCCGGTAAAGCCGGGGTAAACCTGCCGCACCGGTTGCACTGCTCGCATCTTTGTACTTATAAAGGCATTGCTCTTCATAAGCTATTATTTTGATAGCTGCTGGCGCTTGCTGGTATTGCGCTGGAAGGTGTTTTCATGCGCATGACCAGTGCCACCAGCAGCAGCACCGGCAGCCCCAGCATGGCAGTGCCGATGAAAAACTCGGTGTAGCCGTTGGCGTCCACAAAGCGGCCCGAGAACCCGGCAATCCACTTGGGCGCCAGCAGCATCATGGAGCTGAACAGCGCGTACTGCGTGGCCGAATACTGCACATTGGTCAGGCCCGACAGGTACGCAATGAAGGCCGCAGACGCAATGCCACCCGACAAATTGTCGGCCGACACCACAAAAATCAGCCCGGTCAGGTCGTGCCCACGCGTGCCCAGCCAGGCAAACAGCAGGTTGCTGGCGCTGCTCAGCACCGCGCCCAGCAGCAGCACGCGCAGCACGCCAAAGCGCATCGCCAGCGCGCCGCCGACAAAGGCGCCCAGCAGCGTCATGGCCACGCCAAACACCTTGGTCACGGCGGCCACCTCGTCCTTGCTGTAGCCCATGTCCACATAAAACGGGTTCGCCATGATGCCCATCACCACATCGCTGATGCGGTAGGTGGCAATCAGCGCCAGGATCAGCAGCGCCTGCCAGCGGTAGCGCGACAGAAAGTCGGCAAACGGGTCGACCAGCGCGCCACGCAGCCATTCAAAGGCGTTGCGCGCCGGGGTGAAGGCACGCGGCACCGGTTCGCGCGACAGCAGCACGGTCAGCGTGCCGACCAGCATCGACGCTGCCATCACCAGGTAGGCCACGCGCCAGGCGCCCGGCTGGTAGCTGCCCACGCCGGCCACCTCGGAGCGGGCGGCAATCCACAGCACGCCGGCGCCGGCCCAGATCATCGCCAGGCGGTAACCGGTCTGGTAGGTGGCGGCCAGCGCTGCCTGGCGCTCGATGGCGGCCGATTCGATGCGAAAGGCGTCCAGCGCAATGTCCTGCGTGGCCGAGCCAAAGGCCACCGCCAGCGCGCACCACACCACCGGGGCCAGCGCCAGCTGCGGGTCGTTGAACGCCATGCCCACCAGCCCGGCCATCACCAGCGCCTGCGACAGCAGCAGCCAGCTGCGCCGCCGCCCCAGCCAGCGGGTCAGCAGCGGCAGCGGCATGCGGTCCACCAGCGGCGCCCACAGCCACTTGAAGGCGTACGCCAGCCCGACCCAGCTGAGGTACCCAATGGTGGTGCGGTCCACACCGGCCTCGCGCAGCCAGAACGACAGCGTGCCCAGCACCAGCAAAAGCGGCAGCCCGGCGCTGAAACCCAGGCTGAGCATGCGCAGGCTGGCCGGCTCCAGGTACACACGCAGCGTCTGCGACCACGGCACGCGCGGTGCCGGCAAGCTGCTGTCTGCCGGAAGCGGCACAGCATGCGAAGGGGCAGGCACGGCTGCGCTGGCGAATTTGTCTGACATGGGGGCGAGGGTCCTTTGTGCCTATTATTGGCGGATGTGTTTTCTCTGCTTTTCCCCTGCTTCGCACGACGGCCTTGATGCGCCGCTGGTGCCCTTCCAGCCTGCCGCCGGACCGTGGGCCGCACGGCGCAGCTTTCTGCAGCTGGCGGGCGCTGCCGCCGTGGCCGGCGCCACTGCCGCACCGGCCACGGCGCAGGTCGATGTAGGCAATGCCTCGGGCCTGCGCAACCTGGTGCCGGCCGACACGCTGGAAAGCGCTGCCACGCAGCAGTACAGCGAACTGATGGCCAAGGCGCGTGCACAGGGCGCGCTGGCGCCTTCCACCCACCCGCAGCTGCAGCGCCTGCGCGGCATCGCCACCCGGCTGGTGCCCTATGCGCTGGAGTGGAACCCGCGTGCGCGCAACTGGCGCTGGGAGGTCAACCTGATCGGCAGCAAGCAGATCAATGCCTTCTGCATGCCGGGCGGCAAGATTGCCTTCTACACCGGCATTCTGGAAAAACTGCAGTTGACCGACGACGAGGTGGCAATGGTGATGGGCCACGAGATGGCGCACGCACTGCGCGAACATGCCCGCGCCCGCATGGCCAAAAGCGAGGCCACCAACATCGGGCTGCGCCTGGGTGCGCAGTTGCTGGGCCTGGGCAACATGGGCGACATGGCGGCCAGCCTGGGCGGGCAGCTGCTGAACCTGAAATTCAGCCGCGGCGACGAAAGCGATGCCGACCTGGTGGGCCTGGAACTGGCCGCACGCGCCGGTTTCAACCCCGAAGCGGCAGTGGTGCTGTGGCGCAAGATGGGCGAGGCCACCGGCAACCAGGGCGGGCTGGCGTTCTTGTCGACCCACCCGAGCGGCCCCGACCGCATCCGCGAACTGCAAAACAACGTGCCCAAAGTGCAGGGTCTGTACCAAGCCGCACTGCGCAACCGCTGACACCAGTCCGCTGGGCATTGGACATTGGACATTGGGCATTGGGCATTGGGCATTGGGCGTTTGCGCAACACGGCCGTGTAGGAGCGCAGGCCGTGTTGGCGCACCGGCTGCGCCAGCACCCCCAAAAAACCCTACCATCAAGGCGGAGATGCACCACAGCCGGCCTTGAAAGGCTTCAGGGCCTGGGCCAGGCGCAAGCACCTGCCTGCATTGCTGTGCGTTCCGGCATCTTTTTTTTACCGAGGGGTTTCACATGAAAAAAATCAATTTCCGTTCCGTCGCCGTCGCTGCCGGCCTGGCCGTTGCAGGCCTGGCCATGGTGGGCTGCACCACCACCAAAGAATCTGCCCAAGGCTCTTACGGCACGCGCCAGGCATCGCTGGAGTCGCAGGCCGATGCCACGCTGTCGCGCCTGTACGAAACCGCGCCCGGTTCGCGCGAAATGGTGGCGCGCGCCAAGGGCGTGCTGGTGTTCCCGGCCGTGGTGGGCGGCAGCTTCGTGGTGGGTGTGGAGCATGGCAAGGGCGTGCTGCGCGTGGCCAACAAGGCGCACAGCTACTACAGCACCACCGGCGCATCGCTGGGCTGGCAGGCGGGCGGGCAGTCAAAGGCCGTCATCTACGTCTTCAGCACCCAGGACGCGCTGGACAAGTTTGTCAACGGCAATGGCTGGTCGGGCGGCGTGGACGCCACCGTGGCCGCTGGCCGTGTGGGCGCCAACGGCAGCATCGACACGCAGACCGCCACTGCCCCGGTGGTGAGCTATGTGATGACCAACACCGGCCTGGAAGCCGGCGTATCGCTGCAGGGTTCGAAGATCACCAAAATCGTGCAGTAAGCATTGCCTGCCTGCCTGACCAGGC
>JAGOCN010000139.1 GCA_017998735.1 Giesbergeria sp. | reverse complement strand
TGGTCACCAGCGCGCCCACGCCCCAGTGCGGCGCGGCGTTCTGCAGCCAGCCCACGGGCAGCAGCAGCCCGACCACAATCACCGCGCCCGGCACCGCATAGCCCACGCTGGCCACCTGCACCACGCTGCGCGTCAGCATGTCGGGCCGCCGGCGCACCGCAAAGGCCAGCGCCAGGGCCACCAGCACCGCCAGCGCAGCGGTGATGCTTCCTAAGCGCACGCTGTTCCAGGCCCAGCCGACAAAGCGGTCCCACGGCAGCACCGACCAGTCGGACGCCAGCGGCCGCAGCATGAAAGCCACCGGCGCCACAAAACCCATCAGCACCGGCACCGTGCAGACGCCCCACGCCACCCAGCGCGCCGCGCCATGCAGCACCACCGGCTGCGCTTCGGTGGCACCGGCGTGGCCTGTGCCCTTGGCGCTGAAGCGCAGGCGCCGCTCGGCGCGGCGCTCCAGCCACAGCAGCAAAAGCACCAGCGCCAGCAACATGGTGGCCAGCTGTGCGGCGGCGTTCTGGTTGTCCATGGACAGCCAGGCTTTCAGGATGCCGGTGGTGAAGGTCTGGATGCCGAAATAGCTGGTGACGCCAAAGTCGGCCAGCGTTTCCATCAGCGCCAGCGCCACCCCGGCGGCCACGGCCGGGCGCGCCAGCGGCAGCGCCACCGAGGTGATGCGGCGTGACAAAGGCGCGCCCAGCAGGCGCGCTGCCTCCATCAGGTGCGCGGCGCGCTCGCCCAAAGCGGCGCGCGCCAGCAGGTACACATAGGGGTAGAGCGCGAAAGTGAACACCCAGATGGCGCCCCACAGGCTGCGCACTTCGGGCAGCAAGCGCCCTTCCAGGCCAAAGGCGCTCCGCAGACCGACCTGCAGCGGGCCGCTGTACTGCAGAAAGTCGGTGTAGGCATAGGCAATCACATAGGCCGGCATGGCCAGGGGCAGCAGCAGCAGCCATTCCAGCTGGCGCCGGCCCGGAAACTCAAACAGCGTGACCGCTGCCGCCGTGGTCGAACCCACCACGGCCGCCCCCACTGCCACCCACAGCCCCAGCCACAGCGTGGTCCAGGTGTAGCGCGGCAGCACGGTGGTGGCCATTTCGCCCAGGATGCCGGCGGTGGACGACTCCACCTGTCCCCACGGCAGCCAGGCCGCCAGCAGTGCCAGCACCGGCAACGCCAGCAGGCCGGCCAGCAGGGCCAGGGGAACGGTGCGCAAAGCGGCAAGAAAACGGGGCAAAAGAAGCAGTCTCGGTGGTGTAAAAACAGGCCAGCGGGGCGCGCGCCACTGGAAGCACCACCCTGCACCGGCTGGAGAACCCGGGCTGGACAACACGGCAATGCAAATGCGAATTCTACGCATTCGCCCGCCCTACAATGGCGGCCATGTATCTGGCAGTCTCCCAACTCGACGTGCGCTATGCCGGCCAGGCGCAGCCAGCGGTGCAAAACGTGTCGCTCGGCCTGCGCGCTGGCCAGATTGGCGTGCTGATCGGGCCGTCGGGCTGCGGCAAGACCACGCTGCTGCGCGCCGTGGCCGGGCTGGAGCCGGTCAGCGGCGGCACCATCCACCTGGGACAAAAACTGGTCGGCAGCCCGCAGCACAGCCTGCCCCCGGAAGAGCGGCGCATCGGCATGGTGTTTCAGGACTACGCCCTGTTTCCGCACCTGAACGTGGGCCGCAATGTGGCTTTTGGCATCCATGCGCTGGGGCGCGCTGCCCAGTCCGCCCGCGTGGCCGAGGTGCTGCGGCTGGTCGGGCTGGAAGGCAGCGAAGCGCGCTTTCCGCACGAACTCTCGGGCGGGCAGCAGCAGCGCGTGGCACTGGCGCGGGCGCTGGCGCCGCGCCCGCAGCTGATGCTGCTGGACGAGCCGTTTTCCAACCTGGACGTGGAGCTGCGCGAGCGCCTGGCGCACGAGGTGCGCGGCATTCTGAAGGCTGCCGGCGCGACGGCGCTGTTTGTCACGCACGACCAGCTGGAGGCCTTTGCCATTGGCGACGTGATTGGCGTCATGCACCAGGGCCACCTGCACCAGTGGGACGATGCGTACACGCTGTACCACCGGCCTGAAACCCGCTTTGTCGCCAACTTCATCGGCCACGGCATGTTTGCCCCGGCCACGCTGGAGCAGCAGGCCAACGGTGTGGTGGTGCACACCGCGCTGGGCGATCTGTCCAACCTGACCGAATGCCCCCTGCCCGCCAGCTACCCCGGCGGCGAATGCGACATCCTGCTGCGCGCCGACGACATCGTGCACGACGACAACGCGCCGGTGCAGGCGCAGATTGTGCGCAAGGCGTTTCGCGGTTCGGAATTTTTGTACACGCTGCGCCTGGCCAGCGGCCAGACCATGCTGGCCCATGTGCCCAGCCACCACGACCACGCCCTGGGCGAATGGATTGGCATCCGCGCCGAAATGGACCATGTGGTGACCTTCGCGCGCGAAGCGTAGCCACCCCCGCTGCCGCAAGGTGCATGCCAGCGAACAGCGGCGCACCAGTCAGAACGATTGTGGGGTGCATGGCTGGCTGAATGACCAACTGGCTGGCAGATTGGTCGATGGGCAGCCGCACCGCAAACCTGTGCCCTGCACGCTTTTGATTTTTTGGCAAAAACGGCCTCCAGCGCAAGCGCAGCCTGCGCAAGCAGCTCATTTTTCAATAGCAAGACCGGGCGTTGTCTGCAGAGGGGCTGCAGGCAGGCTACAGGCCGGTCGGAGCAAGAAGCGCCTACCCGCGCTTGAACTACCCGCGCTCGAACGCCACCTGCCCTGCCGTCAGCGTCCAGCGCACGCGCCCCGGCAGCTCGTAGCCGGTGAAAGGCGTGTGCTTGCCCTGGCTGCGCAGAGCACTGTCCTGCACTGTCCAGCGTGCCTGCGGGTCCAGCACGCAGACATCGCCCACGCCGCCCTCGACCAGCTGGCCCACGCTGGCCTGCAATGTGCCCAGCGCGCTGCCCAGCACCTGCGCCGGCGCGCTGGTCACCACGGCCAGCGCCCGCGCCAGCGGCACGCCGCTGTCCTGCGACCACTTAAGCGCCAGGCTCAAGAGCAGCTCCAGCCCGGTGGCGCCGGGTTCGGCTTCGGCAAAGGGCTGGACCTTGGCGTCTTCATCGACCGGCGTGTGGTCGGACACCAACGCGTCGATGGTGCCGTCCAGCAGCGCCGCGCCCAGCGCATCGCGGTCGCGCTGCTGGCGCAGCGGCGGCGACAGGCGCGCACGGCTGTCAAAAAAGCCGATGTCGTGCTCGGTCAGGTGCAGCGAGTTGATGCTGACATCGCAGCTCACGCGCAGGCCCTGCGCCTTGGCGCGGCGCACCAGCTCCACCCCGGCGGCGCTGCTGATGCGGCACAGGTGCACGCGCGTGCCGGTGGACTGCAGCAGCTCGAAGATGGTGTGCAGCGCAATGGTTTCGGCCGCCACCGGAATGCCGGACAGGCCCAGGCGCGTGGCCAGCGCGCCGCTGGCGGCCACGCCGCGCCCCAGATAGAACTCCTGCGGGCGCAGCCAGACGGTGTAGTCAAAGGTGGCGGCGTACTGCAGAGCGCGCTGCAGCACCTGGGTGCTGGCCAGTGGCACCTCGGCCTGGCCAAAGCCGACGCAGCCCGATTCGGTCAGTTCGGCCATTTCGGTCAGCACCTCGCCGGCCAGCCCGCGTGTCAGTGCACCGATGGGAAACACCCGCGCCTGGTGCAGTTTTTCTGCGCGGAACTTGAGCATTTCCACCAGACCGGGCTCGTCAAGCACCGGGTCGGTGTCAGGCGGGCAGACCAGGCTGGTCACGCCGCCGGCCACGGCAGCGGCCATTTCGGATTCGAGCATGCCCTCGTGCTCGTGGCCCGGTTCGCGCAGGCGCGCGGTCAGGTCCACCAGGCCGGGCAGCACCAGGCAGCCGGTGGCGTCGATGGTGCGCTGCGGCTCAAAGCCCGGCGGCGTGCGCCCGATGCCGATGATGCGTCCCGCCGCCAGCGCCACATCGCAGTGCTGGTCCAGGCCGCTGGCGGGATTGAGGACGCGGCCGTTCTGGATGAGGATTTTCATGGTTTTTGGTCAAATCAGCCTCTAGCGCAGGTATAGCCTGCGCTAGAGGCTATTAATTTAATAGCATCGAAGCTTAGAGCGTTTGCGCTGACCAACAATGCCGCCGGTTTTGCTCCCTCTCCCTCTGGGAGAGGGCTGGGGTGAGGGCCAGCGGCGCTGGTATTTAGCACATTCATTGCTCCGTAGCCAGTCAGCAAAAAAATACTCTAGGCTTCATTGCCTGCCACGATGGACATCACCGCCATGCGCACCGCAATGCCGAAGGTGACCTGCGGCAGGATCACGCTTTGCTGGCCATCGACCACGGCGGAATGGATTTCAACGCCCCGGTTGATCGGGCCGGGGTGCATGACGATGGCATCGGGCCTGGCCAGCCGCAGGCGCTCGGGCGTCAGGCCAAAGCCCTTGAAATACTCCTGGCTGGACGGCAGCAGCGCGCCGCTCATGCGCTCGTTCTGCAGCCGCAGCGTGATCACCACGTCGGCGTCCTTCAGGCCTTCTTCCAGCGTGTGGCAGACGCGCACGCCCATCGGCGCCATGTCGGCCGGCACCAGCGTGCGCGGGCCGACCACGCGCACCTCAGGACA
Organism: Giesbergeria sp.; assembly: GCA_017998735.1. Classification (GTDB taxonomy): domain Bacteria; phylum Pseudomonadota; class Gammaproteobacteria; order Burkholderiales; family Burkholderiaceae_C; genus Simplicispira. Next base: position 871 of record JAGOCN010000139.1, on the reverse strand, counting down.
GCCGAGCGTGGTCAGCGCATGGATGTCCGAGCGCGCAACCCGCGAGTGCAGCACGTCGCCGACGATGGCCACCGTGAGGTTGCTGAAGTCTTTCTTGTAGTGCCGGATGGTGTACATGTCCAGCAGCCCCTGCGTGGGGTGCGCATGGCGCCCGTCGCCGGCGTTGACCACATGCACATGCGGCGCCACATGCTGCGCAATCAGGTAGGGCGCGCCCGATTCGCCATGGCGCACCACGAACAGGTCGGCCGCCATGGCCGAAAGATTGGCAATGGTGTCGAGCAGCGACTCGCCCTTGGTGGCCGAGCTGCGCGCAATGTCCAGGTTGAACACATCGGCCGACAGGCGCTTGGCGGCAATCTCGAAGGTGGTGCGGGTGCGCGTGCTGTTTTCAAAAAACAGGTTGAACACGCTCTTGCCGCGCAGCAGCGGCACCTTCTTCACTTCGCGGTCGTTCACGCTGGCAAAGCTGGCAGCGGTGTCCAGGATGTGCGTCAGGATGGCGCGCGGCAGCCCTTCGATGGACAGCAGGTGGATCAGCTCGCCATGGGTGTTGAGTTGGGGGTTGCGCTGGTGCAGCACAGTGGTCAAGCCTCGCGGATCTGGAAATGGAAGGCACCCGCGTCGCTGCGCGCCAGCGCCAGCGACTGGCGCGCCGGCAGTACCACGCGCGCGGCGGCAAAGTCGGCCTGCACCGGCAGTTCACGCCCGCCCCGGTCCACCAGCACGGCCAGGCGCACGCGTGCCGGCCGGCCATAGTCGTACAGCTCGTTGAGCACGGCGCGCACGGTGCGGCCGGTGTAGAGCACGTCGTCGAGCACCAGGATGTCGGCGCCGTTCACGTCAAACGGCAGCGTGGTCTGGGCGCTGG
>JAGOCN010000138.1 GCA_017998735.1 Giesbergeria sp. | reverse complement strand
ACCCTGGTGGAACTGGTGGCCGATACCAACGCCCGCACCCTGCAAGCGCAGCCCGCCTTGCGGGCACAGCTGGAGCGCACCGGAGAAACCGCCCGCCTGGGCGTGGAGCGCCATGGCGCCATCCGCGTCGGCAGCGCGCAGGAACTGGCCACGCTGCGCCGCCTGTTTGCGCTGATGGGCATGGAGCCGGTGGGCTATTACGACCTGTCGGTGGCGGGCGTGCCGGTGCATTCCACCGCCTTTCGCCCGGTGACCGACGCCGCGCTGCTGGCCAACCCGTTTCGCGTGTTCACGTCGCTGCTGCGGCTGGAACTGGTGGACGACCCGGCGCTGCGCGCCAAGGCTGCCGCCATCCTGTCGCAGCGCCGGATTTTCACGCCGCGCCTGCTGGAACTGATCGCCCGTGGCGAAACCCAGGGCGGCCTGGACAGCGCCGAGGCGGACGACTTTGTGCAGGAAGCGCTGCACACCTTTCGCTGGCACAGCGAAGCCACGGTGGACGCCGCCACCTACGACGCCTTGCAAAAAGCCCACCGGCTGGTGGCCGATGTGGTCTGCTTCAAAGGCCCGCACATCAACCACCTGACGCCTCGCACCCTCGACATCGACGCCGCCCAGGCGGCCATGCCCCTGCACGGCATGGACGCCAAGGAGGTGGTGGAAGGCCCGCCCCGACGCGACTGCCCGATCCTGCTGCGCCAGACCAGCTTCAAGGCGCTGCAGGAGCCGGTGCGCTTTGTCGGCGACGCGGCCACCAGCGCCGGCGCGCACACCGCCCGCTTTGGCGAAATCGAGCAGCGCGGCGTGGCCCTGACCCGCAAGGGCCGCGCCCTGTACGACCAGTTGCTGGCACAGGCGCAGGGCATGAAAACCGCCGGCAATGCCGTCAATGCTGGTAACGACGCGCAAGGCTATGCGGCGCAGCTGGCCGAAGTCTTCCAGCAGTTTCCCGACACGCACGCAGCACTGCGCAGCCAGGGCCTGGCGTTCTACCGCTACACACTGGCCACGCCAGACGGGGCGCAGGAAGGAAATTCGGGGGAGAAACAGGAACAAAAGCAGGAACACGGCCAGCACCAACAGCAGCAGCAGCCGCAATCCGGCACCACGGGGGACGCCGAAGGCCTGCAAGCCCTGCTGGAGCGCGGTCGGGTGCAGGCCGAGCCCATCACCTACGAGGATTTTCTGCCCGTGAGTGCCGCCGGCATTTTCCAGTCCAACCTGGGCGGCCAGGAGCAGAAGCACTACCAGGCCCACGCCGCACAGCAGGCCTTTGAAGACGCCCTGGGCGCGCCGGTGCACGACGAGATCGCGCTGTACGAAGCAGCGCAGCAGCAGTCCATCGACCGCGTGCTGGCCCAGCTGCGCGGCCAGCCCGGTGTGGGTGCGGGTGCGGAGTGAACGGCAGCAGTTGCGCCAGCCCATTGCGCCGGACTGTTCCATTTCACTATCAAAAAAGGAGCTGCTGGCGCAGTCTGCAACTGGGCTGGAGGCACCTTTTGCTTGCAATGGCAGGCTGAAAGGTTGGCAGGGTCACAGGCACGGACAAAGCCGCAATTCCAGCAGCAACCGCAGTCAATTCCACTGTCGCTGTCACCTTGCCTGACCAGCGCGCCCGCCCTGGCTTCAGGCGCGGTTTTCTGCCTCCGGGCCAGCGGCCACCGGCCCGGCCGCCAGTGCCTGCGACACCGCCAGCCCTGCGGCGGTGAGGTGCACCGTCCAGCGCCCTTCTTTCTGTTCAACCCGCACCCAGCCAGGGCCGCGCTGGCCGGCCAGCGGGGCGTCGCCTAGAAAAGCCAGTTCGCGCACCAGCACGCTGGCGCTGTGCCCCAGGCGCTTGCCCAGCCGGGGCAGCGACATGCCGGCGCCGTGCTCGTTTGGGGCCGTTGGCGCCGCTTCGGCCAGGGCGCACAGGATGCGGCAGGCCAGCGGCTGGCCTGCTTCTGTTTCTGCTTCTGCTTGCCCTTCTTTTTCGCCTTCAGACATGGCGGGCAGGCTTTGCCTCTGGTGCTGATGTTGCCGTTGCCGTTGCCGCCGTGCCCGTGTGCGGCAGCAGCAGCACCGGAATCGACTTGGATGTGGGCGTGCCCGCCCCATCGGCCACGGCGGACAGCGGCACCAGCGGGTTGGTTTCGGGGTAATACGCGGCCAGGTTGCCACGGGGAATGTCGTACGCCACCAGCCGAAAGCGTTCCACGCGGCGCGGCTGGCCGCTGTCGTTGTCGCCTTCGCTGTCGCTGTCGTCGCACCACACGGTCTGGATGTCCACCCAGTCGCCGTCCTGCAGGCCCAGGGCGCGGATGTCCTGGGCGTGGATGAACACCACGCGGCGCTGGCCGTACACGCCCCGGTAGCGGTCGTCCAGCCCATAAATGGTGGTGTTGTACTGGTCGTGCGAGCGCATGGTCAGCAGCGTGAACACGGTCTGCTCGGGGTGGCGGGCGCGTGCCTGGTGCGAGGGCGTGTCGCGCGGCACCACCGGCGGGTAAAAGCGGGCCTTGCCGCTGTCCGTTTCCCACACCCGTTCGCTGGCCGCGTTGCGCAATTTGAAGCCCCCCGGCACCGCCACGCGCTGGTTGAAAGCGTGAAAGTCCGGAAACACCTTGGCAATCAGGTCGCGGATGCGGCGGTAGTCTTCCACCAGCCACAGCCACTGCACATTGCTGCGCTCGATGCCCAGCGTGGCGGCGGCCAGGCGGGCAACGATGGCCGGTTCGGACAGCAAATGCTCTGACGCCGGCGGATTGATGCCGGCAGACAGGTGCACCATGCCCATCGAGTCCTCCACCGTCACGCCCTGCGCGCCGCCGGCCTGCACATCGATTTCGGTGCGGCCCAGGCAGGGCAGGATCAGTGCTTCCTGGCCATGCACCAGGTGGCTGCGGTTGAGTTTGGTGGCCACATGCACGGTCAGCGCGCAGCGCCGCAGCGCCTTCCAGGTGGCAAAGGTGTCGGGCGTGGCAGCAGCAAAATTGCCGCCCAGCGCAAAAAACACCTTGCCGATGCCGCTTTGCATCAGGCGGATGGCGCCCACCACGTCCACGCCGTGTGTGCGTGGCGGGTCGAAATCAAACACCTGCTGCAGCCGGTCCAGCAGCGCGGCGGGCGGTTTTTCCCAGATGCCCATGGTGCGATCGCCCTGCACATTGCTGTGGCCGCGCACCGGGCACGGGCCGGCCCCTGGGCGGCCAATGTTGCCGCGCAGCAGCAGCAGGCTGACGATGGCCTGGACGGTGTGCACCGCGTACTTGTGCTGTGTGATGCCCATGCCCCAGCAGACAATCACGCGGTCCGCGCCGATGTAGAGGTCGCCGGCAGCGCGCATCTGCGCTTCGGTGAGGCCCGATTCTTCTTCCAGCACCGCCCACGCCTCGGCACGCAGGCTGGCCGCCAGCGCGCCAAAACCGGTTGTGTGCTCGGCAATGAAGGCGTGGTCCAGCACGCCGCCACGCGCTCCTTCCTGCTCCAGCACGTGCTTCATGATGCCCTTGACCGCCGGCAAATCACCGCCCACGCGCAGCTGAAAGTAGTGCGTGCTGATGGGCGTGGAGCCCAGCGTGGCCATCTCCAGCGTGCTTTGCGGGTCGGCAAAGCGCTCCAGCCCACGCTCGCGCAGCGGGTTGAAGCTGGCAATGCGCGCACCGCGCTGGTAGCCCGCACGCAGCTCGCCCAGCATGCGCGGGTGGTTGGTGCCGGGGTTCTGGCCAAAGATGAAGATGGCGTCGGCCTGCTCAAAGTCCGCCAGCTGCACTGTCCCCTTGCCCACGCCAATCTGCGGCTTCATGGCGCTGCCGCTGGACTCGTGGCACAGGTTCGAGCAGTCGGGAAAGTTGTTGGTGCCGAACTGGCGCACGAACAGCTGGTACAGAAACGCCGCCTCGTTGCTGGTGCGGCCCGAGGTGTAAAAAACAGCCTGGTTCGGGTCGGGCAGCGCTTTCAGGTGGCGGGCCACCAGCGCAAAGGCGGCGTCCCAGGCAATGGGGCGGTACTGGTCGCTGGCCGCGTCGTAGGCCAGCGGGTGCGTCAGGCGCCCCTGGCCCTCCAGCCAGAAGTCGCTTTGCTTGGCCAGTTCGGCCACGGTGTATTGGGCAAACAGCTCCGGGCCGGCGCGCCGGGCGGTGGCTTCGGCGGCCACGGCCTTGGCGCCGTTTTCGCAAAACTCGAAGCTGGAAGCGTGGTTGCGGTCCGGCCAGGCGCAGCCGGGGCAGTCAAAGCCGTCGGACTGGTTGGCCGACAGCAGGGTCTTGGCGCCCTTCACGGCAATGCCGTGGTGCAGCAGCGCGTTTTTCACGCTGTTCAGCGCGCCCCAGCCACCGGCCGGGCCGGTGTAAAACGCGATTTTTTGCTCTGCCATACCGGCCTCCGTGCGGGTGGCGGCGGGCCAGTGGGCACAGCGCCGATGGATTCAGTTCATTGAAATATCAAAAATGATAGCTGCTGGCGCAGGCCGGACAGGCGCTGGAGGCCGTTTTGGTGCTGATTTTTCCAGTGCAGCTCTCAGGTGTCCTGCGACACCGTGATGGTTGGAAACCTGGAAGAAAAGTCCTTGGCCTGCTGCGCAATCTTCACCGCCACGCTGCGCGCCACCTGTTTGTAAATCTGCGCCACTTCGCCGTCGGGGTCGGCCACCACGGTGGGCGTGCCGCTGTCGGCCTGCAGGCGAATCTGCATGTCCAGCGGCAGCGCGCCCAGGTAGTCCATCTGGTAGTCGGCCGCCATGCGCTTGCCGCCGCCTTCGCCAAAGATGTGCTCGGCGTGGCCGCAGTTCGTACACACATGCACCGCCATGTTTTCAACGATGCCCAGGATGGGCACGCCCACCTTTTCAAACATCTTGATGCCCTTCTTGGCGTCCAGCAGGGCAATGTCCTGCGGTGTGGTGACGATGACCGCGCCGGTGATGGGCACGCGCTGGCTCAGGCTCAGCTGGATGTCGCCGGTGCCGGGCGGCATGTCAACGATGAGGTAGTCCAGGTCGCGCCAGTGGGTCTGGCGCAAGAGCTGGTCCAGCGCCTGCGTGGCCATCGGGCCGCGCCAGATCATGGCCTCGTCCTGGCTGACCAGAAAACCGATGGACATCACCTGCACGCCGTGGTTTTCCAGCGGCTCCATGTTCTTGCCGTCCAGGCTGTCGGGGCGGCGGTTGATGCCCATCATCATCGGCTGGCTGGGGCCGTAGATGTCGGCGTCCAGCACGCCCACGCGGGCGCCCTCGGCGGCCAGCGCAAGCGCCAGGTTGGCGGCGGTGGTGCTTTTGCCCACGCCGCCCTTGCCCGACGCCACGGCAATGATGTTTTTGACGCCCGGCAGCAGCTGCACGCCGCGCTGCACCGCATGCGCCGCCACCTTGAAAGTGATGTTGACCGACACGTTCTCCACACCGGCCACGCCCCTGGCAGCGGCAATGAAGCTGCTGCGCAGTGCGGGAATCAGGCTTTTGGCGGGGTAGCCCAGCTCCACGTCAAAGGCGACATCACCGCCGTTGACCTGCAGGTTGCGC
>JAGOCN010000137.1 GCA_017998735.1 Giesbergeria sp. | reverse complement strand
CCAGGCCAGTTGCCGCTGACACCGGGGCGCAACGTACCCAGCACCCAGTGCCAAACCCAGCGCTCAGTGCTGCGATGCCAGTGCCAGCAGCAGGCCGATGAGCTGCTGCTGGCGGTGGGTGCGGGTCTTTTCAAACAGCTGTTGCACATGCGTCTTGACGGTGTTGCTGCCCAGGTGCAGGTGGCACGCAGCCTGCTGCAGCGTCTGGCCGTGCAGCAGTTGCTGCGCCACGCGGCATTCGGCGGTGCTGATGCCGTACAGGCGGTGCAGCAGCGCGGGGTCCAGCACCGGCACCGCCTGCGGGTCGGTGATGAACACCAGCGCGCCGGGCTGCAGCAGGCGGCTCCACAGTGCGCTGCCCTGTTCGCCCAGCGGCACCGCGTGCAGCACCAGGTCGCCTTTCGGGGGCGGGCGCTGCAGCGCCAGGCCGTGGGCAAAGTGCGTGGCCTGCAGCGGGTTTCTGGCCAGCGCGGCGCGCAGCTCGGCGTCCAGCGCGTTTTGCGCGCAGGCGCTGCCTGCCTGCAACCAGCCCAGTGCGTCGGTGGCCGAATTGCCGGCGCGCAGTGCCAGGCCCTGCGCCTGCGCCAGCAGCGCCAGCGCATTGCGGTTGGCAAACAGCACATTGCCGCGCTGGCCCAGCAGCAGCACCGCGCCGTGCAGGCGGTCCAGCGCCTGCAGGCTGGTGGCCAGGCGAAACTCCGCGTCGCGCAGCCGCAGCGCCGCGCCCAGCGCCAGCGACAGGTGGCGCACCACCAGCGCATGCAGATGCCGGTCGGCCTCGGTGAAGGGCGCGCCATCGCTGCCGCGAAACACCGAGCAGGTGGTGCTGGGCAGCCCCGCCATGCGGCCAGAAAACACCACCCCGCTGCACAGCCGGCGAATGCCCTGGCGCGCCAGAAACTCGCGGTAAAAGATGGACTGCACCAGCTGCGCGTCGGGCACCAGGTCTTCGCCCAGCAGCACGCGGCCGTCGTGCAGCAGGTCCCGGTCCCGGGCCTGCGTGGTCCACACGTCGTGCGGCAGGTAGCGCTCGGCCCATTCTTGCAAAAACGACTGCGCAATGGCATGGGCCAGCACAAAGCCGCCGTCGTCCGGCTGCGTCAGGGGTGTGAACGCCAGTGCCTTGGGCGCGTTGTGCAGCGCGGCAATGTGCGCCAGTGCCTGGGGCCAGCCTTCGGGCTGCAGGGCGGCAGCGTGGATGGACTGCACGGTGGTGCTGAAACGGTCGAGCAGGGCGCTGTCCATGGCATGGGCCTTTCCATCAAAAGGAGGGCTGCCGTCCATCCCGGGCAGGGATGCAGCGCATGGGCATTCTTTGCGTTGCTGGCGGGCATTGCAACTGCACCGCAAGGGTTGGGTGCAGGCTGACGCCAGAAAAGCCACACCTGGCGCCACGGCGCCTGCCCGGTGCTTGCCCGGTGCTGCCGCCGGCGCCGCCACCGGTGCAGGCCGGTCAGCGCATGCGCCACGCCTGCCAGCGCCGCCGCACCCCGCGCCGCCAGATGCGCGCCGCGCGCCACGGCCACGAGGCGCGCACGCGCAGCAGCAGGCGCGCCTTCAGCGCCAGCCAGTGCGCATAGCCCCAGGCAAACCAGGCCAGCTGCAGCAGCGCCGGCCGGGTCAGCGTGAACAGCCGCGCCACCACGGCGGTGCCCGCCAGCTTGGCCAGCACGATCACCGCCATGCCCAGCACCACATGGCCGTGCCCCATGGCCCACAGCGCCAGCAGCTTGACCGGCAGCAGCAGCGCGGTCGGCAGCGCAAACACCAACAGCGCCGCCCAGGGCGGCAGTGCCTGCACGCGCCCTTCCACCCAGCGCAGCCCCGGCCAGCGCCCCACCCGCGCCAGCAGCGCCTGCAGCGGCACCCAGCCCCATTCCTCGAACACGATGACCAGCGCCAGCAGCCACCCGCCCAGCCCCGCCAGCAGGCGCAGCGGCAAAAGCAGAAGGCGGCGCAGGCGCTGCGCCGGTGTGCGCGGTGGCGGGTCAGGCGGAAGGTCCGAAGTGCGTGGCATGGCCGATGGTAGTGCCGCGCCGTGCGCTGCGGGGCGGGACATTCCGGTGCAGCGAACGGGTGTGAAAATTCAGGCCAAAAATGCCTCCAGCGCAGGCTGGTATTGCGCCAGCAGCTATTGAAAAGTGAGTGGTGCAGGTGCGCTGCCGGGCGATGAATGCCAACACATGCCGTTGCATGGCCGGTGCAGGGCCGGTGCAGGGCAGCAGCGCGCAGTTTCAGGTCAAAAGTGCCTCCAGCGCAGGCTGGGACTGCGCCAGCAGCTATTGAAAAGTGAGTGATCTGCCTTGCCTTGCCTTGCGCTGCAAGGTGCTGTGGGCGCGCTGGCCGCTGGCACTGCTGGCACGGTGGGCAATGTGGCTACCGCTCCTGCCGCTGCTCTGCCCGCACCAGCGGCAGCAGCGCCCACAGGCCCAGCGCCGGGCCCAGCGCCAGCCAGGGCAGCAGCGCGCCCAGCGGCACCGTTTCGGCCAGCCAGACAAACAGCAGGATGCTGCCGATGGACAGCGCAAAACCCATGCTGTTGGTCAGCGTCAGCACGCTGCCCACTGCGTGCTGCGGCGCGTTGCGCGCCGTCAGGGTGGACAGCTGCGGTGAATCGCCCGCCACCGTGGTGCCCCACAGCAGCAGCCAGGCGGCAAACCACGGCGTGGCGGCGTCCAGCATCCACGGCGCCGCCAGGCCACACGCGCCGCTCGTGGCCAGCTGCGCCCAGGCCACGCGGGCGCTGCCCCAGCGCTGCGCCGCCCTGCCGCCCAGCACGCAGCCTGCGGCGCCGGCGCCCAGCACGGCAAACGCGGCCCACGACAGTGCTGCGCCCTGCAGGCGGGGCGCCAGAATCACCGGCACCAGCACCCACAGGGTGTAAAGCTCCCACATGTGGCCAAAGTAGCCCAGCACCGAGCTGCGCACCCGCGCATCGGTCCACACCGTGCCCAGTGCGCGCCACTGCAGCGTGGTCACGCGGGCGGGGGCGGCGGGCGGCTCGCCGGTGCCAAAAAACAGCAGCAGACCGCCAGCGGCGGCCAGCGCGGCCACGGCCAGCATCAGCGTGGGCCAGGGCAGAGCGCCGCCCAGCGCGCGCAGCGCGTGCGCGCTGGCCGAACCCAGCACCAGCGCGCCCACCAGCAGGCCCAGCGCGCCGCCCAGGCCGCGCGTGTACCACTGCGCGGCAATCTTCATGCCCACCGGGTAGATGCCGGCCAGAAAGAAGCCGGTGGCAAAGCGCCAGGCCAGCAGCGCCGGGCAGTCGCGCACCATCGCCCAGGCGCCCACGGTGCAGGCCGCGCCCGCCAGCGCGCACAGCAAAAACACGCGCCGCGGCGAAAACCGGTCGGCCACGGCCAGCAGCGCAAACACCAGCGTGCCGGCAATGAAGCCCAGCTGCAGCGCCGAGGTCAGCGTGCCCACCGCCGTCGCCGGCCAGCCCAGCTCGCGCTGCAGGTCGGGCATGACCGCGTTGACCGCAAACCACAGCGAGGTGCCGGCAAACTGCGCCAGCACCAGCACCGGCAGGATGTGGCGTGGCACGGCAGCGGGCACGGTGGCTGGCATGGCGGTGGGCACCCGTTGTTATTGCGTTATTGCGTTATTGCACCAGTGCCAAGTACTCGGGGCGCTTGGTGGCCAGGCCCTTGAAGCCGAAGCCGTCGTCCAGCAGGGTGTTGACCAGCCACGGCTGGGGGAAAAGGTCTTGCATGTTCAGGGTTCCAAACAGGTTTGGCATGCCGTTTTTAAGCCAAAACGACCTCTGGCCCTTGCGTGGCAAGCGGCGCGTGCTATGAAATTTGATGTTTCTGCGCAGCGCAACCTGGAGCGTTGTCAGGCCATTTGGTCATTCAACCCAGTTCTCCACTTGCAGGCCCGGCACACGGGCAAATTCTCGGGTGTTGTGGGTCACCAGAACCCAGCCCTCGGCGCGTGCATGCGCGGCCAGCCACAGGTCATTGTTGCCAATTGGCAGACCCTGCCTTTGCAGCGTGGCGCGGATGTCGCCATAGTGCTCGGCAGCGGCAAGCGGCAGTGGGCAGGGCTGGATGCGCTGCACCAGTTGCCCGATGGTGGCCAGGGCGCGTTCACGGGCCTGGCTTTTTTCAGCGCCAAAGCGCAGCTCGCCCACAGTGATGGTGGACATGGCCAGTTCATGCAGCGCATGGCGCGCAAAGCGCTCGCGCACCGCTGCGGGTTGCCCGTTGGCGATGTAGATGCAGATGTTGGTGTCCAGCAAATAGCGCACTGGAGGGTCCTGGGCCATGCTCAAAAAGCCTCGCGCTCTTGCGGTGGCGTGTCGTCCCTGCCCTCGGCCAGAAAATCGGCAGGCAGATCGGCCAGCAGGTCAAACACGATGGCGGCATTGGCAGGCGTCTGGCGCAGCACGATGTCTTCACCCTGCCGGAAAATTTCAACCTGATCGACGTTCAGCCGAAATTCCTTGGGCAGGCGCACGGCCTGGCTGTTGCCAGACTGAAAAACACGGGCATAGGTCATGGCAGCTCCTTCTGACAGTTTGTATATATTAAAAGTATATACAAAATTTTGAAAGTGCTGCCAAGTCCACGGCTTTACATCAGCTCTCTCACACCCCGCGCGCCCGGTCCGCCTTGAACTGCGCCCGGAACTGCGCAAACTGGCCGGCGTCGAGCGCGGCGCGCACCTCTGCCATCAGGTTCAGGTAGTAGTGCAGGTTGTGGATGCTGGTCAGCATCGGCGCCAGCATTTCGCCGCAGCGCTCCAGGTGGTGCAAATAGGCACGGCTGAAACCGCCGCGCCCGCCGTCCGCCCACGGCACGCCGCCGGGGCCGGCGCAGGCGTGGCAGGTGCAGGTGGCGTCGAGCGGCTGGTGGTCGGTTTTGTGCCGGGCATTGCGGATCTTGAGGTCGCCGTAGCGGGTGAACAGCGTGCCGTTTCGGGCGTTGCGGGTGGGCATCACGCAGTCGAACATGTCCACGCCATCGGCCACGCCTTGGACCAGATCTTCGGGCGTGCCCACGCCCATCAGGTAGCGCGGCTTGTGCGCGGGCAGCCGGTGCGGGGTGTGCGCCATGATGGCCAGCATTTCGTCCTTGGGTTCGCCCACGCTGACGCCGCCAATGGCGTAACCGGGAAAGTCCATGTCCACCAGGTGCGCCAGCGATTCCTCGCGCAGGTTCTCGAACATGCCGCCCTGCACGATGCCGAACAATGCGTTGGGGTTTTCCAGCCGGGCAAATTCGTCCTGGCTGCGTTTGGCCCAGCGCAGGCTCATTTCCATGGATTTGCGGGCGTCGTCTTCGCTGGTCAGCTTGCCCTGGGTTTCATAGGGCGTGCACTCGTCCAGCTGCATCACGATGTCGCTGTTCAGCCCTGTCTGGATTTGCATGCTCACTTCGGGCGACATGAACAGCTTGTCGCCGTTCACCGGAGACGCAAAGGTCACGCCGTCTTCGGTGATCTTGCGCATGGCGCCCAGGCTCCACACCTGGAAACCGCCCGAGTCGGTCAGGATGGGCTTGTGCCACTGCTCGAA
>JAGOCN010000004.1 GCA_017998735.1 Giesbergeria sp. | reverse complement strand
GACCGGCTCGATTGGCATGCTGCCGTCCGCCAGCCTGAACGACAAGAACCAGGGCCTGTACGAACCCAGCCACGGCAGCGCGCCCGACATTGCCGGCCAGAACATCGCCAACCCGCTGGCCACCATGCTGAGCGCGGCCATGATGCTGCGCTTCAGCCTGAACCAGCCCGAAGCAGCGCAGCGCATCGAGGACGCCGTGCAAAAGGTGCTGTCCCAGGGCCTGCGCACGCCGGACATTCACAGCGCCGGCACCACCAAGGTCGGCACAGTCGAGATGGGTGATGCGGTGGTGGAGGCGCTGGGCTAAACCCACCGCCGTCTCCACTGAATGAACCCTGCTGCAGACCCGGGTGAGCTGATCGCCCGCTGCCTGTGCCTGGACATTGGCACATCCCCCCACGATGCGCGCGATGTGCGCGACGTGGGGGTGTTTCGTCCCGACCTTGGCGAAGGCCTGCGGCTGACACGCAAAACTGCAGACTTCACGGGCCGTCTGGACGGCTTCACCCAAGGCGCCCGGTTTGTGCTGGGCCACAACACGCGCCAGTTCGACCTGCCCACACTGGTCCATCTGTATCCTGCCCTGGCGCTGCACCAGCTCCCGCAGATCGATACGCTTGAACTTTCGCCTATCGCCTTTCCGCAGAACCCCTACCACCGCCTGGTGAAGGACTACAAGCTCTGCAGTGCCAGCCGCAATGACTCCGTGCAGGACGCGCAGCTGACCCACACGCTGCTCCTGGAGCAGCGCCAGGCTCTGCAGGAACGCAGCGCCGCGCACCCCGGCGAAGCCCTGTGCCTGCATTACCTGTTGGTGCCCGCTGACCAGCAAGACCAGGGCCTGGGCGCCCTTTGGGCCGAGTGGCGTGCCAGCCCGCGCCCGAATGTCGATGCCGCCACACTGGCCTGGCTGCGTTGCTGCAAGGACAAGGTCTGCATCAGTGCGCAGCGCCGCCTGGTTCGCGAATGGCTGCCTGATCCGGGCTGGCACCAGAGCCTGGCCTATGCACTGGCCTGGCTGCGCGTGTCCGGCGGCAACTCGGTGCTGCCGCCCTGGGTAGGCCACAACTTTGCCCGCACGCGCCAGGCCATAAGCGCGCTGCGCGACACCCCCTGCGACGATCCACAGTGCAACTGGTGCCAGGAGCAGCACCGGCTGTCCGTGTTGCTGCCGCGTTTTTTCCCTGGCATCACCGAGTTTCGCGCCACCCCCAGCACCGAGGACGGACGCAGTTTGCAGCAAGTGATTGTGGAAAACGGCATGGCAGGCAAACCCACCCTGGCCATACTGCCCACGGGAGGTGGCAAGTCCCTGTGCTACCAGTTGCCGGCGCTGGCGCACTACTACCGCAGCGGCAGCGTCACAGTAGTCATTTCACCGCTGCAGTCGCTGATGAAGGACCAGGTCGACGGTCTGCAAAATCGCGGCATCACCTGCGCCGGTTATCTCAACAGCCTGCTCACCCCCATGGAGCGCCGCGCCATGCTGGAGAAGCTGCGCCTGGGTGACCTGGGCCTCGTCTTCGTCGCCCCCGAGCAGTTTCGCAGCACCGCCTTTGCCAACGCCCTGATGCACCGCGAGGTGCGCGCCTGGGTGTTTGACGAGGCCCACTGCCTGTCCAAATGGGGGCATGACTTCCGGCCCGATTATCTGTACGTCTCGCGCTTCATCCGGCGCCGCCAGAAGGACGCCCCGTCGCCCGTGTTCTGCTTCACCGCCACCGCCCAGCCCGGCGTGGTGGCCGACATCTGCGCGCATTTCGACAAGCACCTGGGCATGCAGCTCCAGCCGCTCAACGGCGGCGCCGAGCGCCACAACCTGCGCTACGAGGTGCACGCCGTGCCCACCCAGGCCAAATACGCCGAAGCCCTGCGCCTGCTGCAGGAGGCCATGCGCGAGGAAGGCTGCGCCATTGTGTTCTGCGCGCGCCAAAAAACCGTGGAGGACATTGCCACCTTCCTCAAGGATGCGGGGCTGGACTGCGGCCACTTCCACGGCGGCATGGCACCCGCCGACAAGCGCCAGATGCAGGAAAGCTTCATTGCCGGCCAGCTGCGCACCATCGTCGCCACCAACGCCTTCGGCATGGGCGTGGACAAGCCCGACGTGCGTCTGGTGATCCACATCGACACCCCCGGCTCACTGGAAAACTACCTCCAGGAGGCCGGACGCGCCGGCCGCGACCAGGCGCCCGCACGCTGTGTGCTGCTCTATGACGAGGCCGATCTGGACGTGCAATTTCGCCTGCTTCGCAACGCGCGCCTGAACCAGCACGACATCCGCTCCATCCTCAAGGCGCTGCGCAGCATCCGCAAAAAGGACGGCGGCGACAGCGAGGTGGTCGTCTCCAGCGGCGAAATCCTGCTGGAAATTCCCGAACAGCACCGCATCGACCCCGAGGCGCGCGACGCCAGCACCAAGGTGCGCATCGCCATCGCCTGGCTGGAAGAAGCCCGCCTGCTCGAACGCCACGAAAACCACACCCGCATCTTTCCCGGCAGCCTGCTGGTGGCCACGCTGGACGAAGCACGCGCACTTCTCGCACACCGAATCGGTACCCCAGCCGATATCGAGCCCTACCTGGCCCTTCTGGGCATATTGATGCAGGCCGGCGATGAGGAGAGCCTGTCTACCGACGAGTTGATGGTGGCTATGGGCAAGGACGCACGCACCGTGGGCGCCATGCTGCGCGAACTCGATCACTGGAAGCTGCTGTCCAACGACACCGAGATCGGCGTCAGCTTCTACCGCGACCCCGACACCCTGCAGCGTCTGGAAGCACTGGCGCGCCTGGAAGACGCCCTGCTGGCCCAGCTGCGCGAAGCCGCGCCTGACGCCGACAACCAGGAGTGGCAACTGCTGCATGTGCGCCGCCTGTGCGACGCCATGCGGCGCGATGCCCAGGCCGATCTGGATCCCAACCAGCTGGGACGCCTGCTCAAGGCCTTCGCCGAGCCCTTTGGCGATGGCCATGGCCTGCGCGGCTGCTTCACCCTGCGCCCCGGCAGCGCGGAACACCGCCAGATCAGGTTGCTACGCAGCTGGCAGGACATCGAGACCATTCGCGAGCGCCGCCTGCGCGTGGCCCGTGCCTTGGTCAAGCACTTTGCCACGCTGCGCAAGGGCAATACCCTGCTGGTGACCTGCAAACAGGGCGATCTGGAAGCCGCTTTGCAAAGCGACACGACCCTGGCCGAAATGGCGATCAGCGACTGGGGCCTGGCCCTGTCGTCCGCCCTGCTCTACCTGGATGCCAACGAAGTCCTGCACCTGGCGCGCGGCAAAGCGGTGTTTCGCTCTGCCATGCGCATCGAATTCGACCCCACGGCGCAGCGCCGCCAGTTCAACAAGGGGGACTACGCCGAGCTGGCACTGCACTACAAAAGCAAGATCGGCCAGGTGCATGTCATGGCCGAATTCGCCAAGCTGGCGCTGCACAGGCTTCAGGCGGCAATGCAGTTTATTCTGGATTACTTCCGCCTCGACCACGCCACCTTCATCAAACAGTATTTCGCCGGCCGCAAGGAGGTGCTGGAAATGGCCACCACCGAAGCTGCCCACCGACGCATCCTGATTGACTTGGCCAACCCCGAGCAGCAGGCCATCGTCGCCGCGCCGCTGGAAGGCAGCCAGCTGGTGCTGGCTGGCCCCGGCTCGGGCAAAACCCGCGTCATCGTGCACCGCGTGGCCTGGCTGCTGCGCGCATGCCTGGTCGAACCCGAGGCCATCATGGTGCTGACTTACAACCGCAGCGCAGCCCACGAAATCCGCAGCCGTCTGTGGCAGCTGGTCGGGGCAGACGCCGCCGGCGTCTCGGTCCAGACCTTGCACAGCCTGGCCATGCGCCTGACCGGCACCAGCTATGCAGTAGCCCTGGAGCGCGGTGAGAACATCGACTTTCAGAACGTGATCCGCCAGGCCACGCAGCGCCTGCAACAAAGCTCTCACGGCGATGGCGACGAAGCATCCGTGGCGCGCGACCGATTGCTGGCCGGCCTGCGCTTCGTGCTGGTTGATGAATACCAGGACATCAACGGCGAACACTACGCCCTCATCAGCGCGCTGGCAGGGCGCACCCTGGCGTCCGCCGAAGACCGGCTGTCGCTCATGGCCGTGGGCGACGACGACCAGAACATCTACGCCTTTGGCGGGGCCAACGTGCGCTATATCCGCCAATTCGAGGCCGACTACCAGGCGCACCGTTTCAATCTGCTGGAAAACTACCGCTCCAGTCGCCACATCATCGATTGCGCCAGCCAGCTCATCAAGCCAACGCGCGAGCGCATGAAGCAGCAACCCTTGTGCATCAACCATGGTCGACGCGGGCAGGCTGCCGGGGGACACTGGGCCAGCCTCGACTCCTGGGGCCAAGGGCGCGTGCATGTGCTGGCGACCCCCGCACAGCCGCTGCAGGAAGCGGCCATGGCCCTGGCCGAGCTGCAACGCCTGTATGCCCTGCGCAGCGACACCGGCAGCGCCGGACGCTGGGGACATTTCGCCGTGATCGCTCGGCGCTGGAACGACCTCACTGCATTGACCAACCTGTGCCGGCAACGTGGCATTCCCGCGTATCTATTGAGCGATACCTCCGTCATTGCCCTGTATTCCAGCCGCGAAGGCAACGCACTGCTGGCACTGCTGCGTGGTGAGCACCGACGGACCCGAGCCAAACGCATGACCCTGCGCGCGGCAGCATTGCCGCGCTGGTTTCAGCGCCGCCATGGCTTGCGGCTGGACGACTGGACAGAGCACCCCTTCCTCGCTGCCCTGGCCCAGTTCATCAGCGAAACCGTGTCCACAGCTCCCGGCTACGCGCTGGTGATCGACGGGATCATCGACGCCTTGTACGAATTTGGCAGCGGCTCGCGCAAGCCTGACGCGCCCCGCCCTCACGCCCCCATGGTGCTGATGACGGCGCACAGTGCCAAAGGCCTGGAGTTCGACCATGTGCTGGTGCTCGACAGCGGTGGCTGGTGCGAGCACAGCGATGAAGAACGGCGGCTGTACTACGTTGCCATGACCAGGGCCCGCCTGACGCTGACGCTGTGTGAAACCCAGCATGGCGGGCATGCCTTCATTTCAAGTTTGCAGTCCTTGCCGCTGCGCACCCGACCAGAGCCGGTCCAGCTGCCCACGATGGTGCTTACCCACACCCGAACGGAGAGTCCCGAGATGGTGGTGCTTTCCTGGCCCGGGCGCTTCCCGGCTGCTGCTTCTGTTCACCCTGCCATCGCCACCTTGCAGGTTGGTGACCCGCTCACCATGCGACAGCGCAACGACGCCACGCAGGGCTGGGAGCTTGCCAATCAGCATGGCGTGACCGTTACCCGCATGTCTTCCAAGTTCAAGCTACCGCCCGGCCGCCTTGTCGCTGCACGCGTTGCCGCCATCCAGGTACGCCACGCAAAACCCAAAGACCAGCTCGCTTGCGCCCGCTGGGAATTGGTGTTGCCTGAAATCGAGTACGAAGCCGATTGCTGACACTGGACACTTGGGCCAATGGCTGCGTGTGGTCCATTACAATGCTCGGCTATGTTTGCCGCCAGCCCGTTCCTGCTGAACCCCGCACCTGCCACCCTGGCACCTGCGGTTGCTGCGTGCGCAAGCACATCCAAAACCACGACCACCATTACGGGCTGATCCAGCCTGGTTCGTCGTGCGCCCTTCCTGGCCAGACGAGCCAGGCAAGCTTCAGTCCCTGCCGGTTGGTCGGACACTGTTTCTTAAACTGAAAAAGGGGCGTTGAAATGAGCAAGTTGGTAGGACTGGTGGGCTGGCGCGGCATGGTCGGCTCGGTGTTGATGGACCGCATGCAGGCCGAAGGCGATTTCGATTTGATCGAGCCGCTGTTTTTCTCCACCTCCAACGCCGGCGGCAAGGCCCCGGCCATGGCCATGGCCAAAAACGAAACCACGCTGCAGGACGCGTTCGACATCGACGCGCTCAAGCGCTGCGACATCGTCATCACTGCCCAGGGCGGCGACTACACCAGCGAGGTGTTCCCGAAACTGCGCGCCGCCGGCTGGAACGGCCACTGGATTGACGCGGCGTCCACCCTGCGCATGAACGGCGACGCAGTCATCGTGCTGGACCCGGTGAACCTGCCGGTCATCCAGGGCGCGCTGGCCAAGGGCGGCAAGAACTGGGTGGGCGGCAACTGCACGGTCAGCTGCATGCTGATGGGCGTGGGCGCGCTGTACAAGGCCGGGCTGGTCGAGTGGATGAGCACGCAAACCTACCAGGCGGCCAGTGGCGGCGGTGCGCAGCACATGCGCGAACTGCTGACGCAGTACGGCACGCTGAATGCCGAAGTGCGCCACCTGCTGGACGACCCCAAAAGCGCCATCCTGGAAATTGACCGCCAGATCATTGCCAAGCAGCGCAACCTGAGCGCCGCCGAGACCGCCAACTTTGGCGTGCCACTGGGCGGCAGCCTGATCCCCTGGATCGACAAGGACCTGGGGGTGGGCAAAAGCCAGACCGATGCCGACTGGGGCGTCTCCAAGGAAGAGTGGAAAGGCATGGCCGAGACCAACAAGATCCTGGGCCAGGGCGCAGGTTTCAGTGTGCCAGCCATTCCGGTGGACGGTTTCTGCGTGCGCGTGGGCGCCATGCGCTGCCACAGCCAGGCGCTGACCTTCAAGCTCAAGAAGGATGTGCCACTGGCCGACATCGAAGCCCTGCTTGCCGCCGACAACGACTGGGTGAAGGTGGTGCCGAACACGCGCGAAGCCACCATCAAGGACCTGACGCCCGTGGCTGTCACCGGCACCATGACCATTCCAGTTGGCCGCATCCGCAAGCTGGCCATGGGGCCGGAGTACGTGGGCGCCTTCACCGTGGGCGACCAGCTGCTGTGGGGCGCGGCCGAGCCGCTGCGCCGCATGCTGCGCATCCTGCTGGACGCCTGAAGCCGCTCTGGATGGCGGGGCCTGCTGCAACGGGCCGGCCACTGCCTGCTTGCTGGCAGGCCGGGCCTGCCTTGGCCCGAGCAGGTTCGGGGCAGCACCACAGGGCGATGGCACTGAACTGACCTTGCTGGAGCCCCTTTGCCCTGACCGGTGTCCACAGCATTTCTGCACACAGCGTTGGTCTTGCTATTGAAAAAGGAGCTGCTGGCGCATGCTGCATCTGCGCTGGAGGCACTTTTTGCCAAAATATTCTTGCCTGCTCCAGAGGCAGAAACACCACACCGCCCACCCCGTCCAGCCCACCAGAAGCCGCTCCAGGCCTGCCGCAAAGCGTGGCTGCCAGCCCTGCAACCAGATGCCCTTTCGAGGGCAAGTGCATGTAGCCATCTGGGGCTGCCACAGCTTCACGGCCATTGGCATGTACATTAGTGCCGTGTGAATTTTTGAAGTATTTGGTTACTTTCGTTGGCCAGGTGCAACACATTGAACCTACCTCTGTGCTCTTTTCCAGACCGGCAAGGTAGGCTTGCGGCATTGGATATTTCGGAAAATAAAGCTGCCATGGCGTTTTCTTACATTTTTTTCACGCAGGACGGAGCAGGCCAAAAATCATGAACGACAACTGCAAACCGCTTGCCCATGCCAGCCGGCCCAAATCTGCTTCTTCGGTGCTGCGCCAGCCGCGCTGGAAGTTTTCTGCCATGGCCGCCGCCGTGGTGGCCTGCGCAGGCCTGCATGCTCCCCAGTCCCTGGCACTGACGCTGGGGCCGATCACGGTGCAGTCTGCCTTGGGCGAGCCCCTGCGCGCTGAAATCGACCTGCCCCAGATCACGCCTGCAGAAGCCGAGTCGCTGCGCGCTGGCACCGCCGCTGCCGATGTGTTTCGCACCCAGGGCATGGAGTATTCCTCCACCGCCAGCCAGATGCGGGTGCAGTTGCACCGCCGCCCGGACGGGCGCACGGTGCTGCGCCTGAGCGGCAACAGCCCGGTGAACGAGCCTTTTGTGGACCTGGTGATCGATGCCCGCTGGAGTGCGGGCCAGGTCACGCGCAGCTACACCATGCTGTTTGACCCACCCGTTGCACGGCGCTCGCCAGCCGCTGCTGCAGCAGCAGCCGCCGCAGCCGCAACAACAGCCCCGGTTCTGGCCCCTTCCGAACCCCGGCCTGCGGCTTTGGCCGCCGCCCGCAGGGCAGCCGCCTTGCAGGCAAACGCTTCCAATACTGCCGGCGAGGCGCAATCTGCCGCACCTGAAAAAACCAGCCGCACCGCTGCGCCCGCGCGCAACCGTGCGCCGGCCGAGGCGGACGGGTCGTCCACCACCCTGCAGGTCAGGTCGGGCGACACGGCCGGCAGCATTGCCAGTGCGCGCCGCCCGCAGGGCGTGTCGCTGGACCAGATGCTGGTTGCCATGGTGCGCGCCAACCCGGACGCTTTCATCCAGGGCAATGTGAACCGCCTGAAGGCAGGCTCGGTGCTGCAGATTCCAGACCAGGAGCAGGCTCTGGCCACCCCGGCCGGGCAGGCGCGCCAGCTGATTGCCGTGCAAAGCCGCGACTTCAACGATTTCCGCCGCCGCCTGGCCGGTGCTGCACCGGCCGCAGAGCAGGCCCCGGCCCAGCGCAGCGCCAGTGGCAGCGTGCAGACCCGCACCGAAGACGCCAGCGCGCCTGCCGCCACGCCCGACAAGCTCACCCTGTCCAAGGGCGCCATGCAGGGCCAGAAAACCACCGAGGAAATGCTGGCCGAGCGCAAGCAGGGCAATGCAGCCGCTGCCCGCACGCAGGAGCTGGCCAAGAACATCGAAGAACTGAACCGCCTGAACGCGGCCTCCGGCACGGCAGTGGCACCTGCAGCAGCGGCATCGGCGGCAGCGGCATCGGCGGCAGACACGCCGGCAACGCCCGGACTGGCCGTGGCCAACCCCGGACTGGTGGTGACGCCCAGTGCCTCTGACGCAGCTGCACCTGTGACTGCACCCGCTGCTGCAACCGATGCAGACCCCGCACTTGCTGCAGCCGATGAAAGCGCTGTTGCAGCGCAGGCTGCCGCAGCGGCGCAACCTGCAGAGAT
Organism: Giesbergeria sp.; assembly: GCA_017998735.1. Classification (GTDB taxonomy): domain Bacteria; phylum Pseudomonadota; class Gammaproteobacteria; order Burkholderiales; family Burkholderiaceae_C; genus Simplicispira. The sequence continues at coordinate 8,649 of JAGOCN010000004.1, read as the reverse complement.
CACGCCTGCACCTGCACCTGTATCTGCACCGGCAGCGGCACCTGCGCAGCCGGTGCCGGAGCCTGCCGGGTTCATGCAGGACCTGTTGGACCAGCCGGCCCTGCCCCTGGTTGCCATTGCCTTGCTGTTGCTGCTGGCCTATGCCGGCTACCGCAGCACGCAGCGCCGCCGCAGCCAGTCCACGGTAGACAGCGGCTTTGCGGACAGCCGGGTGCAGCCGGATTCGTTTTTTGGTGCCAGCGGCGGCCAGCATGTGGACACGGCCAGCGCCAGCTCCACCATGGGCGCCACGTCGCAGCTCTACTCGCACAGCCAGCTTGACACCGGCGGCGAAGTCGATCCGGTGGCCGAGGCCGATGTGTACCTGGCCTACGGCCGTGACCTGCAGGCAGAAGAAATCCTGCGCGAAGCTGCGCGCACCAACCCCACCCGTGTTCCCATCTTTGTCAAGCTGGGCGAGATCTATGCCAAGCGCCTGGACCGCAAGGCCCTGCATGCAGTGGCCTCCGATGTGCACCGCCTGACCCAGGGGCAAGGCGCCGAATGGGAGCAGATGGCCGCGCTGGGCCGCACGCTCGACCCCGACAACAAGCTCTACCATCCCGGCAGCGTTTCTGCTGCCACTCTTGCAGTCGTGGCCGGCATGGCGGCCACCGCAGGGGCGCCCGACAGCCGCCTGGGCGATGCGCCCGATTCGATGTCCACGGTGCTGCAAAGCCGCCCGGTGGACCTGGACCTGGACCTGGATTTCGATCTGCCGGACGACGCCCTGACCGAAGCGCCTGGTGAGGTCCGCCCCAGTGCCTTCACGCCCGAGATGCAATCGGCCGTTGCGCCTGCCCAGTCCCAGGACTGGGATGCACTGGAAGACCTGGTCGCCTTCAATGCCGCCATTGCTTCTGCGCCCGTATCTCCCGATGCCACCCCCGGTGCGGCGACAGCATCCGCAGCTGACACGTTGCAACCCCGGCAGCAGACCAGTGAAGTGTTCCCGGACCTGGAGCTTCCCGAGATTGCGCCTGCACTCTCCCTGCGCAAGCCGGACAGTGCCAACCCCGCCCTGCCCGCCCAGGCCCTGACCGGCGGCCCCGACCAGGAAGCCAGCCTGGAATGGGAAGAGCTGGCCCTGCCCGCCCTGCCCACAGCCACCCCAGGCGATGGCAGCGAACACGCCCTGGAAAACGCTGCGCTGGACGACTTTGCCCTGGACATGGACATGGATCTGCCTGAGCTGGACGCTGCGCTGACCGCAGACAACACCGGCAACCCCGTCGCTGGCGTTTCCCCCGGTGCCGCTGCACAGAACCAGACCGGTTCCAACGCAGACACCTTCGTGCCCAGCAATTCAGGGCTGATGGATTTCGACTTCAACGATCTGTCCCTGGACCTGGACAGCCGCAGCCCTGCCCTGGAAGGCCTGGCCCCGGCCAGCAGCGATGTCGGCAGCGCTGGACTTGCAGACACCGGTTCCGCTGGCGCCGAAGACCCGCTGTCCACCAAGCTGTCGCTGGCGCAGGAGTTCCATGCCATCGGCGACAGCGAAGGCGCGCGCACGCTGGTGGAAGAAGTCATTGCCGAGTCCTCGGGCACGCTCAAGGCCCGCGCCCGGCAACTGCTGGCAGAAATGGATTGAGGCAGCACGCCTCTTTGCTGGCAGCAAAGCCGCGGCAGCGCGCCCCGTGTTGCCGCTGCCCTCTCCAGCCCGGCCGCCTGCCATGAGGGTGGCACTGGGCATCAGCTACAGCGGCAGCAATTACCACGGCTGGCAAAGCCAGCTGGGTGGGCAGACCGTGCAGGATGCGCTGGAGAGCGCCTTGCAGCGCTTTGCCACCGTGCCTGTTCGCACCCTGTGCGCCGGGCGCACCGATGCGGGTGTGCATGGCCTGCTGCAGGTGGTGCATTTCGACACCGATGTGGAGCGCACGCCCGCGTCCTGGGTGCGCGGCACCAATGCCTTTTTGCCCTCCGACATTGCGGTGCAGTGGGCGCGGCACGTGCCGGCAGCCTTTCACGCGCGCGCCAGTGCCACGGCGCGGCGCTATGCCTATGTGCTGCTGCAGTCGCCGGTGCGCCCCAGCGTGGAAGCTGGCCGGGTGGGCTGGGTGTTTCGCCCGCTGGACGGCGACGCCATGCGCGCCGCGGCAGCGCACCTGCTGGGCGAGCACGACTTCAGCTCGTTCCGCGCCGCCGCCTGCCAGTCGCCCACGCCCGTCAAGACGCTGCACCGCCTGGACATCGCGCGCCGCAGCAGCATGAACACCACCCCCCTGCAGGCAGCGCAGCCGCCGGCACCAGAAACCACCGACCTGGACAGCGCGCCCTGCTACTGGCGCTTCGAGTTCGAGGCCAATGCCTTTCTGCACCACATGATCCGCAACCTGATGGGCTGCCTGGTGGCGGTGGGCCAGGGCGCGCAGCCGGCCGACTGGGTGCGCGAGGTGCTGGAGGCGCGCTCGCGCAAGGTGGCGGCGCCCACGTTTTCGCCCGACGGCCTGTATTTTCTGGGGCCGGTGTACGACCCGTCCTGGGGGCTGCCGGCGCAAGCGGCTGCGTATGATTGGCTGCCATGAGCAGCCCTTCGACCAGCCACCCCGTGCCCTTCTCCCCCTTTTCCCCCTTCTCCTTGAACCCGGCAGTTTCAGCTGCAACCACCGCAGCAACGCCACCGCAGCAGCGCACCCGCGTCAAGGTCTGCGGTTTGACGCGCGAGCAGGACGTGGACGCTGCCGTGGCGGCTGGTGTCGATGCCATCGGCTTTGTGCTGTACGCCCCCAGCCCGCGCGCCGTGACGGTGCAGCGCGCCGCGCAGCTGGCCGCACGGCTGCCGCCTTTTGTCACGCCGGTGCTGCTGTTCGTCAACGAATCTGCTCACAATGTGATAGCTGCCAGCGCACAGGTGGCGGGAGCTGTGCTGCAGTTTCATGGCGACGAGACAGCAGCGCAGTGCTGGGCGGCCAGCGGCCAGGGTGCGCGCCCCTTTGTGCGCGCTGCGCGCATTCCCCTGGGCGCTGCGGGGGCCGGATTCGACCTCGTAGAATACGCCCATGCCTACCCCCAAGCTGCAGCCATCCTGCTCGACGCCCATGTCGAAGGCTATGGCGGCGGCGGACACAGCTTCCAATGGTCACTGCTAGCACCAAGCGTCGCCTGTCACCTCGTTTTAAGTGGTGGACTCACGCCTGCAAACGTGACCGATGGCATCGTGCAGGTCCGCCCGCGTTGCACAACGCTGGCGGTTGATGTCAGCTCCGGCGTGGAGCTTGAAGGCCCCGATGGCAAGCCCATCAAGGGCGTCAAGGACACCGAAAAAATTCATCGCTTCGTTGCCGCCGTGCGCGCGGCCGATGCCCACCTTGCAGAGACACCCAATGGCCATCTATCAACACCCTGACTCCAGCGGCCACTTCGGCCGTTACGGTGGCAGTTTTGCCAGCGAAACCCTGACCTTTGCGCTGCAGGAACTGCGCGCCGCCTACGCCCGCTACCAGCACGACCCGGAATTTGTCGCCGAATTCAACTACGAGCTGGCGCATTTCGTGGGCCGGCCCTCGCCCGTGTACCACGCCGCGCGCACCAGCCTGGAGATGGGCGGCGCGCAGATCTACTTGAAGCGCGAAGACCTGAACCACACCGGCGCGCACAAGATCAACAACGTCATCGGCCAGGCCATGCTGGCCCGGCGCATGGGCAAAAAGCGCATCATTGCCGAGACCGGCGCCGGCCAGCATGGCGTGGCCACCGCCACCATCTGCGCCCGCTATGGCCTGGAATGCATCGTTTACATGGGCTCCGAAGACGTCAAGCGCCAAAGCCCCAATGTCTACCGCATGAAACTGCTGGGCGCCACCGTGGTGCCGGTGGAATCGGGCAGCCGCACACTCAAGGACGCGCTCAACGAGGCCATGCGCGACTGGGTGGCCAACGTGGACGAAACCTTCTACATCATCGGCACCGTGGCCGGTCCGCACCCCTACCCGATGATGGTGCGCGACTTTCAGAGCGTGATCGGCACCGAATGCCTGGCGCAGATGCCATTGGTACTGGCCGAGCAGAACATTGCCGCCACGCAGCCCGATGTGGTCATGGCCTGCGTGGGCGGCGGCAGCAACGCGATGGGCATTTTTCACCCGTACATTCCGTTTGAAAACACGCGCCTGATCGGCGTCGAAGCGGCTGGCGAAGGGCTGGACAGTGGCAAGCATTCGGCGTCGCTGCAGCGCGGCAGTTCGGGCGTGCTGCATGGCAACCGCACCTTCATCCTGCAGGACCAGAACGGCCAGATCATGGAAACGCACAGCATCAGCGCCGGCCTGGACTACCCCGGCGTAGGCCCCGAACACGCCTGGCTGCAGGAGATCGGCCGTGCCGAATACGTTGGCGTCACCGACAAGGAAGCGCTTGCCGCCTTTCACTACCTGTGCCGCACCGAGGGCATCATTCCGGCGCTCGAATCAAGCCACGCCATCGCCTACGCCATGCAGCTGGCCAAGACCATGCGGCCCGACCAGTCCATCCTGGTCAACCTGTCGGGCCGGGGCGACAAGGACATCGGCACCGTGGCCGACCTGGGCGGCGAAGATTTCTACGACCGCCCTTCCATGCGCGGCCTGAGCGTCAAGGGCGCGGAGCAGCGCAAGCCATGAGCCGCATCCAAAGCACTTTCGAGCAGTTGCAGGCCCAGGGCCGCACAGCATTGATTCCCTATGTGACAGCCGGCTTTCCATTTGCCGACATCACACCCGCGCTGATGCACGGCATGGTCGAGGCCGGGTCCGACATCATCGAGCTGGGCGTGCCGTTTTCCGACCCCATGGCCGACGGCCCGGTCATCCAGAAGGCCGGCGAAAAGGCGCTGGCGCTGGGCGTCGGACTGCGCCAGGTGCTGGGCCATGTGCGGGAATTTCGCACCCGCAACCAGACCACGCCGGTGGTGCTGATGGGCTACGCCAACCCGGTGGAACGCTACGACCAGGTGCACGGCGAAGACGCCTTTGTCAACGACGCGGCAGCGGCCGGTGTGGACGGCGTGCTGATCGTCGACTACCCGCCGGAAGAGTGCGAAACCTTTGCCGCCCGCCTGCGCGAGCGGAACATGGACCTGATCTTTCTGCTGGCGCCCACTTCCACCCCCGAGCGCATGGCGCAGGTGGCGCGTGTGGCCAGCGGCTATGTCTATTACGTCTCGCTCAAGGGCGTGACCGGCTCGGCCGCGCTCGACACTTCGGCCGTGGAAGCCATGCTGCCGCGCATCCGCGCCCATGTGAACGTGCCGGTGGGCGTGGGCTTTGGCATCCGCGACGCCGCCACGGCGCAGGCCGTGGGCCGCGTGGCCGACGCGGTGGTCATCGGCAGCCGCATCATCCAGCTGCTCGACGACCAGCCGCACGAAAAGGTCGTGCCAGTGGCGATCAGCTTCCTGCGCGGCGTGCGCAAGGCGCTTGACACCTGAAATCTGCAGCGCGCCTTCCGGTGCAAACGCCCCGCGCGTGCGCTGCCCTTCTTTTTCTGCAAAGAGAACACTCCCCATGTCCTGGCTTGAAAAACTGCTGCCCTCCAAAATCCAGCACACCGACCCGGCCGTGCGCCGCCAGATGCCCGAAGGCCTGTGGGTCAAGTGCCCCAGCTGCGACAAGGTGCTCTACAAGACCGACCTGGAGCAGAACCAGTGCGTCTGTCCGCAGTGCGGCCACCACCACCGCATCGGCGCGCGCGCACGGCTCGACTCCTTTCTGGACGCCGAAGGCCGCTACGAAATCGGCCAGGAAGTCATTCCCGTCGATGCCCTGAAATTCAAGGACAGCCGCAAGTACCCCGAACGCCTGAAGGAAGCGCTGGAAAACACCGGCGAGACCGACGCGCTGGTGGTGTTTGGCGGCGCGGTGCAAAGCATCAACCTGGTGGCGGCCTGCTTTGAATTCGACTTCATGGGCGGCAGCATGGGTTCGGTGGTGGGCGAGCGCTTTGTGCGCGGTGTGGAAAATGCCATTGAGCAAAAGGTGCCGTTCATCTGCTTTACCGCCACCGGCGGCGCGCGCATGCAGGAAGGCCTGCTGAGCCTGATGCAGATGGCCAAGACCAATGCCGCCCTCACCCGCCTGGCCAAGAAGGGCTTGCCTTATATCAGCGTGCTGACCGACCCGACCATGGGCGGCGTCAGCGCCGGCTTTGCCTTTGTGGGTGACATCGTGATTGCCGAACCCAAGGCGCTGATCGGCTTTGCCGGCCCGCGCGTGATCGAGTCCACCGTGCGCGTGACGCTGCCCGAAGGCTTCCAGCGCGCCGAGTTCCTGCTGACCAAGGGTGCGGTCGATTTCATCTGCGACCGCCGCGAACTGCGCAGCACCATTGCGCGCAGCCTGGCGATGCTGCAGCGCCTGCCGGCCGACGCGGTCGCCTGACACGCCAGCGCTGCTTTCTCTGCCTCCAAACCGCCTTCGAGGCGGTTTTTTCATGCTCATTTTTTAAGAGTTGTCAGCGCTTGACTGGCAAGGGCCAGAGTCTGTTTTGGCTTGAAAATCAGCTGCGAATCAGCCTGCACTTTGTATTCGTTCAAATACAATCAAGGTATGTACACGGTCAAACGCATGCCTGAATTTGATGCCTGGCTGGATGGCGTCAAAGACAGCATCACCCGTAAACGCCTGGGCCTGCGCTTGCGCAAAGCCCAGAGGGGAAATCTGGGTGACTGCAAGCTTGTAGGTGATGGTGTTTGGGAAATGCGCGAATTTTTCGGCCCCGGCTGGCGGATGTACTACGTCGAGCGCGGTGGTTTATTGATCGTCATGCTCGGTGGCGGCAACAAATCCAGCCAACGTGACGACATTGCCAAAGCAATTGATTTGTCAAAATTTCTTTGAATCGGAGATTCCACATGCGCCACAAAATCGACATTTCCAAGCTGCCCGACTTCGACATCACCGAAATGCTGCAAACCGAGCAAGACATTGCTGAATACCTGAGCCTGGTGATTGAAGACGGCGACCCGGCTTTGCTGGCGGCCACGTTGGGCGATATTGCCCGCGCCCGTGGCATGACGCAAATTGCGCAAGACGCCGGCATTGGCCGCGAGGCGCTTTACAAAGCACTGCGTCCCAACGCCAGCCCGCGTTTTGACACCATTTCCCGCGTCTGCAAAGCCCTGGGGGTCAAACTGGTGGCAGTGCCTGCTGGTACATGACGCAGTATTGACCAGGCCGCGCCGCTTCCGCCCACCCGAACCGCCTTTGAGGCGGTTTTTCATGCTCATTTTTTAAGAGCTGCCATCGCTTGACTGACAAGGGCTGGAGGTCCTTTTTTCTGCCAATTTGGTAGCGGCTCACCGCGTTCGGTCTGAGCCGGCCGGAGGGTTGGGTGGTGAGGAGCAAGGCTTCGACCGGCTCAGACCGAACGGTGCGCAGAGCTGAGTGGCTACGCCGATTCGAGACCATAGCAGTGCTCAAGACAGCACACTGCCCTGCAGATGCGCCAGCACCATCAGCGCCACCTGCAGCAGCACCAGCAGCACCAGCGGCGACAGGTCGATGCCGCCCACCAGCGGCACCACGCGCCGCACCGGGCGCAGGAGCGGCTCGCACAGCCGCGCGATGGTGTCTGCCACTGGCGAATTCGACTGCACCCAGGACATCACGGCGTAAACAATCAGCAGCCCGATGGTGCCGCTGAGGGCCACCCGCAGCGTGCCGAACAGTGCCAGCCACGGCAGCGCCGTCCAGCCGGCACCGGCGCCCAGCAGCAGCCACAGCAGCACGTAATGCAACAGCTGCACCAGCAGCGCCGCCAGCAGGCAGGCCCAGTCCCAGCGCTTGGCCGCCGGCAGCATGCGCCGCAGCGGCAGCACCAGCCAGTCGCTGAGCGCAAACACCAGCTGCCCGATCGGGTTGGCAAAGGAAATGCGCTGCCACTGCATGTAGGCGCGCAGCAGGCACACGCCGCTCAACAGTCCGGCAGCGATGTCCAGCAAAAACGAAACAATCTGATAAAGCATGTAAAGGCCGGGTTGGAGGTCGGGCAGAGCCATGGGATGATAGCCATCTGCCGTTTTGCACCGCCCCATGCCGCACCCTCTCACCCTCACCTCGCTGCCCCTGTTTCCGCTGGACACCGTGCTGTTTCCCGGCGGAGTCCTGCCGCTGCGGGTGTTCGAGGTGCGCTACCTCGACATGGTGCGCAAGTGCCACCGCGCCGGCGCGCCCTTTGGCGTGGTCAGCCTGCGCAGCGGCCAGGAGGTGCGCCGCGCCGGCAACGCCCAGGAGCAGTTCCACGATGTCGGCACCCTGGCCTCGATTGCCGACCTGCAGACGCCGCAGCCGGGCCTGGTCACCTTGACCAGCACCGGCAACCAGCGCTTTCGCATCCTGCGCCGCACGCTGTTGCCCTACGGGTTGTGGATGGCCGATGTGCAGCACCTTGACGACGACCTGGCCGTGCCCATTCCTCCGGACCTGGAGCCGGCGGCGGCGGCGCTGGAAAAGGTGCTGGAAGTGCTGCGCCAGCGCGACCCGCGCTCGCCTGCGGCCATCGTGCCCAGCCATGCCCAGCTGGCCGACAGCGGCTGGGTGGCCAACCGCTGGTGTGAACTGCTGCCGGTGCCGTCCACCCTCAAGCAGCAACTGTTGGAGCTGGACAACCCGCTGGTGCGCCTGGAACTGG
>JAGOCN010000136.1 GCA_017998735.1 Giesbergeria sp. | reverse complement strand
CGCAGCACCGGCGAGCGCCTGGCGGTCTGGCTGCTGGCGTTTTCCACCGCCGTGGTGGTGGTGCAGCTGCTGGTGCTGGGCGGGCAGCTGGACGTGGGCAGCGCGCGCCAGATCGCCAACACCGGCAGCCTGTCGGGCGCGGTCATTGGCGGGCTGCTGTTTGGCATCGGCATGGTGATGACGCGCGGCTGCGCCAGCCGCCTGCTGGTGTTGTCCGCCAATGGCAACCTGCGCGCGCTGCTGTCAGGGTTCGTGTTTGCCGCTGCAGCGCAGGCTTCGCTCGGCGGCATGCTGGTCGGCCCGCGCCTGTGGCTGAGCAACCTCTGGACCATCGATGGCGGCGCGCCGCGCGACCTGCTGGTGCAGCTGGGCCTGAACCGCTGGGGTGGCCTGGCGCTGGGCCTGGTCTGGATGGCGGCTGCCGTGTTCTTTGCGCTGCGCAGCGCCAACCGGTTCTGGATGTGGGTGGGCGGCATTGGCTCGGGCCTGGCGGTGGCGGCCGCCTGGTGGTTCAGCGCCGCCGTGGCCCGCGCCTCGTTTGAAGTGGTTCCCGTGCAGGGCCTGACCTTCAGCGGCCCGTCTGCCGAGTGGCTGATGCGCGTCATCAGCACGTCCGCCAGCCACGGGGGTTTTGACTACGGCATGCTGCCCGGCGTTTTTGTCGGTTCGCTGCTGGGAGCGCTGGTCGGGCGTGAATTCAAGATCGAAGGCTTCAAGGACGGCTACAGCATGGCGCGCTACATCGCCGGGGCGGTGGCCATGGGCTTTGGCGCCACCATGGCCGGCGGCTGTGCGGTGGGCGCGGGGGTGTCGGGCGGCGCCCTTTTTGCCCTGACCGCCTGGCTGAGCCTGCTGGCCATGTGGGTCGGTGCGGGCCTGGCCGACCTTTTGTTCGACCATGGCGGCGGTGCGCCAGCGCCAGCGCCCACAGCCACTTGCGGCACACCCGGCCTGGCCATGCAGCCGTGAACCGCACTGCCATTGCTGCCCTTTCTGGCCTGGCAGATTTCTCTGCGCCGCATTGAACGGTTGCACCCTTGCGGCCCCTGCCTGAAGGCATTCCCGGCCGCACCGGCCTGCGGTGCTTGTGTGGCAACCACCGGCTTTTGCTATTGAAACAGGAGCTGCTGGCGCAGGCTGCACAAGCGCTGGAGGTACATTTCACCAAAACACCCGAAACTGCCTTGAAAGCGGCGCCGGCGCGGCATCCAGCCCTTCCGTCCGGCCGGACAGTTGCAACAGCGCTCTGGCGCCCGGCCCGAAGGTTGTCCGAAAGCCCTTGGAAAGCCGCCACAATCCCCGGCAGTTCACAAGCAAGCAAGCCAGGCAAAAGAAGGAGCCCATGGATGGTCAGCAACGTTCCGGACAACCCCGGTCCACCCCTGCGCGTGCGCTTTCGGTACCTGCTGGGGGAATGGCTGGCGGGCGAATGGCGTCCGTTGCTGGTGCCCGTGGAGCAGGCATCCACTGCTTCTGCCCTGTCCACAGTGGCCACCGCATCCACCACACCCGGTGCGCCATGGCCGCAGCTGGCCCAGCTGCCGCACGCTGCCAGCCTGCCGGCCGACGTGGCCGGCTACCAGGTCCGGCGCACGGCGGTGGAGCGCTTTCCGCGCGGCGTGTCGCGCCAGGGGGACTGGCTGTGCTACAGCCCGCGCGAAGACCGGCTGTATTTTGTTGACCTGGCCGGCACTTTCGAGGCTTACCTGCAGCGCCGCTCGCCCAAAAGCCGGCAGAACCTCAAGCGCACGGTCAAGCGTTTCATGGAAGGCCAGGCCGGCACGCTGGACATTGCCACCACTGCGCAGGCCATGGCGGGTTTCCACAAAGAAGCGGTTGCCATTTCGCGCCACACCTACCAGGAACGCATGCTGAACGCCGGCCTGCCGGCCACGGCCGAATTTCTGCAGGCCATGGAAAAAGCCGCGCAGCGGGGCGATGCCCGTGGCTACCTGCTGCGCGACGGGCAGGGCCAGGCGATTGCCTTTGCCTGGTGCTCTGCCCGGGGCGACACCATGGTGTACGAGGTGATCGGCTACCTGCCGCAGCACGCCGAGCAGTCGCCCGGAACGGTGCTGCTTTACCTGATCCTGCAGGACCTGTTTGCGCTCGGCAGCTACCGGCTGCTGGACTTTGGCTCGGGCAGCGCCTTCTACAAGGAAGCTTTTGCCACCGGCTGCCTGGAGTTTGCCGATTGCTACCTGCTGCGGCCCAGCGCGGGCCACCGCGTGCGGGTGTGGCTGCACTGGGGAATGGAGAATTTTTCAGGCGCGGTGGGCGCCTGGCTGGACCGCATGGGGCTGAAGAAAAAGATCCGCATGCTGATGCGCGGCGGCGCGGCGGGCTGAGCGGTTTTTTGACGACTGAACGACTGGACACCGGGCCGACGCTGCTGCTGGCACAAGCCTTGGCATTTTGGCAAAAAGTGCCTCCAGCGCTTGTGCAGCCTGCGCCAGCAGCTCCTCTTTCAATAGCAAAACCCGATGCTTTCCCTGAAAAGGCTTCAGGCCGGTCGGGGCAAGCCAGAATAGGTCACGGCAGAGATGCGCTGGCAGCGCCCAAGCCCACCTGTGGCAAGAGCGTGGCCATCCACTCGCACAGACTGCCGATTTTCAAGAAAATTCAATTTTGATAGCTGCTGGCGCAGGCTGCGCCTGGGCTGGAGGCTGTTTTGACCGTTTTTTCTGGCCAGGCCTTGCAGACCTGTGCTGGTGGCCTGCCGACAGCCAGACAGGCAAAACCACACAGGCGGACAAGCAGACAGGCACAGCGCAGGCTCACAGCGCAGCGCGCAATTGCTCTGCCACGCTGTGCACCAGCCGGTTGCGGCGGCTGTCGGTGTCCAGACTGGCGCGTGCCCTGGGGGCCAGCTCCCAGTCCGGGTAGCTGCGCGCTGGCGCCAGGCTGGCCACCAGGCGGGCCATGGCCGGCAGCGCGCCGCTGTCCATTGACGGGTCTGCCGGGTCGGGTGCGTCGGCGCTGACATGCAGCATTTCCAGTGCGGCATGGCCGCGCTGCTCCAGCGCAATGCACAGGCGCAGCAGGCTGCCGGCCAGCAGCAGCAGCACCCCGTCTTCCAGCGTCAGCTCTTCGGTGCCGCGCATGCGGTTGGCCAGCTTGCGCGGCACCTGGCTCCAGCCCTGGCTGGCCAGTCCGCCCACGGCGGCGCCCAGCGCGGTGGCGGCGCCCAGCGACAGCCCGGCCAGCGCCACATCGGCCACCAGCCCCACGGCGGCGCCCACGGCGGCGCCGGTGCCCAGCTTCTGGCCGGCGTCCACCAGGGTTTGCGGGTTGAACAGGTCGGCCTCCCAGCGGCCCGCGGTCCAGGGCGCCAGCGCCATGTCGGCGTCGCCGGGTCTGAAGCCGTACACCGCCAGCATGTCCTGCACGGCGCGCTCCACCTGCGCCGTCAGGCTGGCCTTGAAGTCGCGCAGCAGCGCGGCCTTGCGCGGCGCATCGGCAGCGGCGTCCTTGTCGATTTCGCGGCGCATGGCGGCGGCGCTGACCAGCACGCTGGCGGCAATCTGCGTGGCGGCATGTCGGCGGTTGTGCGCCTGCACTTCCAGCGCGTCGATGATGGCCTGCAGCTGGTCGCGGCGTGCGCTCAGCAGCACGCCCAGGTCCTGGTACAGCTGGCGTTCGGCGCCGGTGAACGGCGCCACCGCGTCGAACTGCACCGAGGCATGCAGGTGGTAGGCGGCCAGCGTTTCGCGCCACGCGGCTTCCTGGCTGTGTTCACTGCGCAAAAAGTTCAGCACCGGCATCACCGGCTTGCCGCAGGCGCTCAAAATTTCAATTTCATAGCGGTACTTGGGCAGCACGTCTTCGCGGCAGTCGATGACATAGATGGCGGCGTCCACCGCCAGCAGGGTGCGCAGCACCTTGGCTTCCTGCTCGAACGCGGCATGCGCTTCCGGCCCGGCCAGAAAGCTGCGCACGCGCTCGACCGGGGTGCCTTCGCCGGGCAGGTTTTTCAGGTAGTGCTGCAGGGCGGCGGCGTCTTCCAGGCCGGGGGTGTCGTAGTAGCGCACCGCCGGGGCGCCGTCCAGCGACAGGTCGATGCTTTCCACATGGCGGGTGGTGCCGGGGTTGTCGTCCACGGTGCCAAAGTCGCGCCGGCGCGTGAGGGTGCGCAGGAGCGACGTCTTGCCCACGTTGGTGTGGCCGACCACGGCAATTTCCAGGGGCGGGTGCGCGGCTTGCTTCATGGTGCGGGGTGGGGTTGCATGGGCGTTGGCGTTGGCAATGGCGTTGGCGACTCGGCCCAGGCCAGGGCGTCGGCGGGCTGGGCAAAGGTGTCAATGGCCTGCAGGCCGGCCGCGTCCAGCCAGTGGCGCCAGCGCTCGCGGTTGGGCGGCTGGCCGCGGCCGGCGGGCGGGTCGGCCAGCCACAGCGCGCAGCGGCCGGCATGGCTGCAGGCTTCGCGCAGAAAACGCTCGGTGCCCCGGTCGGGCGTGGCGGCGGCGTTGCAGACCACCACCAGGGCGCGTGGCCGCAGCTGCGCCAGCGCGTCCAGCGCGCTGCGGCGCTCGTCCATCGCGCCGGCAATGCGCTCCAGGTACTGGGCGACCGGCACCAGCGCGGCCGGGGGCCAGTCTTCCTGCGCCTGCGGCAACTCGAACCCCAGCACCGCCAGCGCGCTGCCGGTGGCGCCGGTTGGCAGCGGGGCCAGCCGCGCCGGGCCGCCTGCGGCAGGGTGCTCCACGTCCACCACGCGGCTCTCCTGCAGCGCTGCAAAGCGCGCCAGCAGCTGCGCGAAATAGGGGTCGGCGGTGTCCAGCTGCAACTGGTTCTTGCGCCGCTGCCAGACCACCGCGCACAGCGCGGCCAGCAGCAGCCGGGGCAGCAGGCCATAGACCGCCACGCAGCCCACCAGCCACCAGGCGGCGGCGCTGGCCGGCAATGCCAACGGCCCCTGCGGCGCGGCCCCCACCGCCAGTTCGGGCACCGGAAAACCCAGCAGCCCCGGCAGCCAGCCGGTGGCGCGCACAAAGTCGGCAAAGGTCTGCGCGCTCAAAATGGTGGTTTCCCAGGTCAGGCGGTACTCCTTGAAGGCAAAGGCCAGCAGCAGCCCGACCAGCACCAGCACAAAGGCGGCCGACCACACCAGGTGGCTGACCAGGCCAAACGCCCAGGGCGCAAGGCGCGTGCGCTGCAGCAGGCTGCCCGCCGCCCGCGCCAGCGCAGACGCATGCGCCCGCTGGCCCAGCGGCAGGCGCGCCAGCCCCTGCAGCAGCAGCGGCCCAAGCGACAGCCGTCCCAGCAGCCCCGCGCCGGTGCCGGGCAGCAGCGTGCCCAGCAGCCACAGCACCAGCGTGACCAGGTGCATGCCCAGCGCCGCCACCAGCGCGCTGCCGGCGTTGATGGTGCGCCCGTCGGTCAGCATGGCAAACACCACGCCGTTGGCCAGCAGCACCACGGCCAGCGCCAGCCCGGCGCCCAGCAGCCAGGCGGCATCGCGCCAGCGCAGCATCTGGGCGGCCAAACCCAGCCGCTGGCCCAGCAGCCAGGCGCGTTCGCGCAGGCGCAGCTGCGGGGCGCTGTGGCGGCGGGCGGCTTCGGCAAAGGCAGCCGTGTCGTCCAGCGGGCCGGTGTGTTCGATGGCCTGCACGGCGGTC
>JAGOCN010000135.1 GCA_017998735.1 Giesbergeria sp. | reverse complement strand
CGCTCGGTCAGTGCCGCCTCGGTGGCGCGTGCGCGCCAGCCCGCCAGGTGCACCACGCCCGCCAGGGGCTCGTAGACCTGGTCGTCAAAGGGCGCGTGCTGCCAGCCAAGGGCATGCACCACCAAGGCCGGAAGGCCCCACTGCTGCGCCAGGCCCGCGCCCACCTGGCCGTAGGCATAGCCCAGCAGGCGCTGCTCCAGCTTGGCGCGGCGCAGGTCCATGGGAAGCACCAGCGTGTTGATGGATTGCATGCGCTCGGGCATGGCCAGGTGCATCACCAGCTCTCCCAGCGCATGCAGCAAACCGGCGGTGTAGGCCCCCGCCTGCGGCTGGCCCACCAGCCCGGCCAGCGAACGGGCCAGCTTGGCTGCGCTCAGGCTGGTGCGCCAGAACTGCTGCAAATCCATGCCCGGCACCGACTGCAGGCTGCTGCCCAGCGGGGCCGAAGCCACCAGGGCGCGCAATTGCGCCACGTCCAGCAGCACCAGCGCTTCGGCCAGCCCGGCGACGCGCCCCGCCAGGCCGAATTGCGCCCCGTTGGCACATGCAAGCATCCGCGCGGCCAGCGCCGGGTCGGAGCCCAGCAGCTGGTTGACACGGCGCAGGTGCGGCTCTTCATGCCCCAGCTCGTTCAGCAGCAGCGCCACCACACGCGGCAGGCTGGGCAGCACCACGGTCTGCGCCAGCAGCGCGCTCAGTTCCATGGTCTGGCGCCCACGGCAGCGGGCCCGGCAGGCTGGCCCGCGACAGCCCTGCACGGGCCGCAGCCGAAGGCTTGCTGCAGGCCTTGCGCCTGCGCCTGCCATTGCAACTGAATCTGCAACTGCACCTTCAACGCCTGCTCTGCACCTTGGCAAAGGCCGCTGCCATGCTCGACTGCTGGGGTGTTTCATTGGAACGCCGGGCCTGGGGTGATGGCTGCTGCTGCTGGCGCCCTGCCCCTTCAAAGCGGTTTTCGGCTGCACCGCCCTGGCGGCTTGCCGGCTGCGTGCCCAGCTTCAGGGTCAAACTGATGCGCTTGCGCAGCACGTCCACTTCCAGCACCTGCACCTTGACAATGTCGCCGGTCTTGACCACCTCGCGCGCATCGCTGACGAACCGGTGCGCCAGCTGGCTCACATGCACCAGCCCGTCCTGGTGCACCCCCAGGTCAATGAAGGCGCCAAACTGCGCCACGTTGCTCACCGTGCCCTCCAGCTGCATGCCCTCCTTCAGGTCGGAGATTGCTTCCACGCCATCGTTGAAGCGCGCCACACGAAAGTCCGGGCGCGGGTCGCGACTGGGTTTTTCCAGCTCGCCCAGAATGTCGCGCACCGTGATGGCGCCAAACTTGTCACTGGCCAGCTGTGCTGGGTTCAGTGCCTGCAGCAGGTCGGCGCGGCCCATCAGCTCGGCCACGCTTTTGCCGGTGGCCTGCAGGATCTTTTCCACCACCGGGTAGGTTTCGGGGTGCACGCCGGTCATGTCCAGCGGGTTGTCGCCCCCGCGAATGCGCAAAAAACCCGCGCTTTGCTCAAAGGTCTTGGCGCCCAGGCCGGCCACTTCCATCAGCTGTTTGCGGGTCTTGAACGCGCCATGCGCCTCGCGCCAGCGCACCACCGCCTTGGCCACATTGCCCGACAGGCCAGAAACCCGCGACAACAGCGGCGCGCTGGCGGTGTTCAGGTCCACGCCGACCGCGTTCACGCAGTCTTCCACCACCGCGCCCAGCGTGCGCGCCAGTTCGCTCTGGTTCACGTCGTGCTGGTACTGGCCGACGCCAATGCTCTTGGGGTCGATCTTCACCAGCTCGGCCAGCGGGTCCTGCAGGCGCCGGGCAATGCTGGCCGCGCCGCGCAGGCTCACGTCCACGTCGGGCATCTCGGTGCTGGCATACTCGCTGGCCGAATAGACCGAAGCACCGGCTTCGCTGACCACTATCTTTTCCATAGCTGCTCGCGCAGGCTGCGCCTGGGCTGAAGCCGATTTTGAGCACAATTTGATCAGGTCGGCGGCCAGCCGGTCGGTTTCGCGGCTGGCGGTGCCGTTGCCAATCGCAATCAGCTGCACGCCGTGCTTTTCGCTCAGTCTGGCCAGCGTGTGCAGCGCGCCATCCCAGTCCTTGCGCGGCTCGTGCGGAAACACCGTGGCGGTGTCCACCAGCTTGCCGGTGGCGTCGACCACCGCCACCTTCACGCCGGTGCGGATCCCGGGGTCCAGCCCCATCACCACGCGCGGCCCGGCGGGTGCGGCCAGCAGCAGGTCGCGCAGGTTGTCGGCAAACACCTGGATGGCGACTTTTTCCGCGCCTTCGCGCAGGCGCGAAAACAGGTCGCGCTCGGTGGACAGGCTCAGCTTGACGCGCCAGGTCCAGGCCACGCACTTGCGCAGCAGGTCGTCTGCGGCGCGCCCCTGGTGGCTCCAGCGCAGGTGCTGGGCAATGCGGCCTTCGGCGATGCTCGGCTTGCCGGGTTCAGGCTCGACCGGCAGCTGCAGCCGCGCGTCCAGCAGCTCCAGCGCCCGGCCCCGGAACACCGCCAGCGCGCGGTGCGACGGCACGCGGCCCACGGGTTCGCCATAGTCGAAGTAGTCGCGAAACTTCGACACATCGGGGTGGTTTTCGTCCTTGCCCTCGACCTTTGTGGCCGCCAGCACGCCCTCGGCCCACAGCCATTCGCGCAAGGACTGCACCAGCGCCGCGTCTTCCGCCCAGCGCTCGGACAGGATGTCGCGCACGCCGTCCAGCACTGCGGGCACGGTGGAAAAATCGGCACCTGGCTTGCCATCGTCCAGCACTTCGGCCGGGCGGGTGAAGGCGACGGCCTCGACAGCCGGGCTGAGGGCCGGGTCGGCAAACAATTTGTCGGCCAGCGGCCCGATGCCCGCCTCGCGTGCCATCTGGCCCTTGGTGCGGCGCTTGTGCTTGAAGGGCAGGTAGATGTCTTCCATCTCCTGCTTGGTCGGCGCGGCGGCGATCTGCGCGCGCAGCAGGTCGGTCAGCTTGCCCTGCTCGTCGATGGCCTTGAGAACGGCGCCGCGCCGCTCGGCCAGTTCGCGCAGGTACGACAGGCGCGATTCCAGCGCGCGCAGCTGGATGTCGTCCAGCCCGCCGGTGGCTTCCTTGCGGTAGCGGGCAATGAAAGGCACGGTGGCGCCGCTGTCGAGCAGGTCCACAGCGGACTGCACCTGGGCAGCAGTGACCCGGATTTCTGCGGCAATCTGCGCCACGATTTTTTGCATTGCTGTCGTGCCCCACGGCACCCCTAGGAAAAAGCGGGCAAGTTTGCCACAGGGCCCCGGCGCGCCGGGGCATGGAAGAAGCAGCCGGCCAGCCCGCCCGGCCCCCCGCGCCAGCTGCAGGGTGCATTCCCTGCAGCCCTTTTTTTGCCGACCTGCGGCTGTTTGCAACTCTTGGCAGCGGGGGCCACCGGCAGCGCTTTTGCAGGGCGCCTAAAACAGGTTGCGCAGCGAGGCAAAGCGCACTGCCTGCGCGCGCGTGCGCACCTGCAGCTTGCGGTAGATGTTGCGGATGTGGGTGTTCACCGTCATCGGCGCAATGGCCAGGTGCGCGGCGATTTCGGCATTGGTGTGGCCGCTGGCCACCATGCGCAGCACTTCCTTCTCGCGCTCCGAAAGTTTTTCGGGCGTGTCGGTGTTTTGCGGCGGCAGCGGCTGCGGCGCCTGGGCCTGGGACTGGACCTGTGAAGGCTCGAAGCGCTGCAGCAGCCGCCGCGCCAGGTGCGGCGTGATCGAGGCGCCGCCGTTGACCACCTGCAGCACGGCCTGCACATAGTTGTCAAACCACGAGTTCTTGAGCAGGTAGCCGGTGGCCCCGCGCTCAAAGGCGCGCCAGACGCTTTCCTCGCTGTCGCTGCTGGTGACCACCACCGCCTCGGCGCCCGGCCGCACCGCCTTCATGTAGTCGATCAGGTCGATGCCTTCGCCATCGCCAAACTGCAGGTCCAGCAGCATGACGTCGAACTCGTGCGACTTGATGGCCCGGCGCCCTTCGCGCAGGCTGGCTGCCTGCGCCACCAGCATGGTGCGGGCGTCCGCCATCAGCTCCTGCGCAATCACCCGGCGCATGTGCGCATCGGCGTCCACCAGCAGCACGCGCACCGGGCGCTCGGCCTGGCCCTGCAAAAAATCGGGCCAGACCGAGGAAGGCGCGTCGTAGACGCTGAAGCGCCCCTCTCCGGGCTCGCCCTCCTGCGCAGATGGGTCTGCCCCGTCGCGCAGGGGCGGCATTGTCTTGGATCGCAGCATCAGAACTCCATCCGGTCAGACCCCTGACAGCCCGTGTCTGCAAAAAGCTGCTTGAACCTGCCCTGAAAGACAGGGGTCGGCGCACAGCCTCTTGCAAAAAACGCCATCGAAATCAAGTTTCAAAAGTTACATATTAAATCATGTAAACATTTGTTTGTCTTTGTATCGCCTGCCAATCAATGCAGAGCACCTAAAAACCCGGTTGTGTGTTGTCGGTGCGCAACCGCAGCATGCTGCTGACCCCGGCCAGCAAGGCAAACGCCGCTGCCAGGTACAGGGCCAGCGTCTCGCCCCGCCCGTCCTGCGGGGGCCAGACGGTGAACAGGGCGGCCAGCAGCACCGCGCCGGTGGTCTGGCCGATCAGCCGGGCCGTGCCCAGCATGCCGCTGGCAGCGCCGCTGCGCGCCAGCGGCGCGGTGGTCACGATGGTGTGGTTGTTGGGCGACTGGAACAGCGCAAAGCCGGCGCCGCACAGCGCCAGGCGCCAGACCAGGTCCAGGTCGGAGGGCTGCAGCGGCAGCCGTGCCAGCAGCAGCAGTCCAGCAGAAAACACCGCCATGCCGATGCCGCCCAGCAGGCCGTCCGGGCAGCGCCCGATGAGCCGCCCGGCCCAGGGCGCCACCGCCGCGATGGCCAGCGGCCAGGCCGTGATCAGCAGACCGGCCTGCAGGTGCGAGCGCCCGTGGGTTTCCAGCAGCAGAAACGGCAGTGCCAGATAGGCCAGCATCTGCGCGCAAAACGCCCCCATGGAAGCGCCCATCGACAGTGCAAACACCGGAATGCGCAGCAGGTCCACCGGAAACAGCGGGGTTTCCTGGTGCCACTGGCGGCGCAGGTACACCGCGCCCAGCACCATCCCGACCCCCAGCACTCCCCATCCCTCGGCCGCTGCCAGGCCCTGGCCGGTGGCACTCTGGGCGGCCAGCCGCTCGGCGCCCAGAAAAATCAGCGCAAAGGTCAGCACATTGAGCGCCACGTCCAGCAGCGCCGGGCGGGGCCGGCGCACGCTGGCTGCCGGATTGAACGGCAGCGCCCGCCGGCCCAGCCACAGCGTGAACAGGCCGAGCGGCAGGTTGAGCGCAAACAGCCAGGGCCAGCTGGCCAGCGACAAAATGCCGGCCGACACCGAAGGCCCGGCCACCGAGGCCAGCGCCACCACCATGGAATTGATGGCCAGCCCGCGCCCCAGTTGCGCACGCGGGTAGGTCAGCCGCACCAGCGCAGCGTTCACGCTCATCACGCCGGCAGCGCCCAGGCCTTGCAGTGCACGCGCCGCAATCAGCGTGGCCAGCGAGCTGGCCAGCATGGCCGCCACCGACGACAGCGCAAACAGCGCCATGCCCACCAGGTACACGCGCCGGTAGCCCATGCGCTCGCCCAGCGCGGCCAAGGGCAGCAGCATCACCAGCGTGGCGATCTGGTAGGCATTCACCACCCAGATGGAATGCGC
>JAGOCN010000134.1 GCA_017998735.1 Giesbergeria sp. | reverse complement strand
GGCGCGCACCTCGTCGTCCAGCGTGGCACGGCCGGCCAGCGCGTCGGCCACTTCGCGGAACGCCACCTGGATGGCTTTTTCGTACTGCGCCACGGCCACGGCACGCCCGGCCTGCGCTGCATCCAGCCCGGCCTGGTTGCGCCCGGCATCAAAAATCGGCAGCAGTGCCTGCGGCGCCAGCGTGAAACCCCAGGAGCCGCTGTTGAACAAGCCTGAGAGCGATGTGCTGGCCGTGCCAACGCCAGCGGTCAGTGCAATGCGCGGAAAGAACGCTGCGCGCGCCGCGCCGATGTTGGCGTTGGCAGCGATCAGCTGCTGCTCGGCCTGGCGGATGTCGGCGCGGCGCGCCAGCAGCTCGGACGGCAGGCCGGCCGGCACATCGGCCAGCAGCGCCGGCGCGCCCTGCTGCTGCGCTGCCGGCACCGCCGCCAGCAGCTGCGCCGGCAGCGGCTGGCCCACCAGCAGCGTGAGCACGTTGGCATCGAGCGCGCGCAGGCGCTGCTGCTGCGCCAGCGTGGCGCGCGCGGCAGCGGTGAGCGACTGCGCCTGGCGCAGGTCCAGCGCCGAGGTCACGCCCTGGTCAAAGCGCAGCTGGTTCAGGCGCAGCGAATCCTCGCGCGTGGCCAGCGTGCGCTCGGTCAGCGCCAGCAGCTCGGTGTTGGTCTGCAGGCTCAGCCAGGCACTGGCCACCGAGGCGACCAGGCTGGTCTGCACCGCACTGCGCGCTTCCTGCGTGGCAAAGAACTGCGCCAGGGCGGCATCTTTGAGGCTGGCAATGCGGCCAAAAAAGTCGATTTCCCAGGACGTGAGCGCCAGCCCGGCGGTGTACACGCTGGAGTTGCCGCCGTCCGGCGTGGGCTGGCGCGTGCCGCTGGCCGTGGCGTTGACGCTGGGCACCTCGTCGGCGCGGCGGATTTGGTACTGCGCCCGCGCCTGCTCGATGGCCAGCGCGGCCACGCGCAGGTCGCGGTTGTTCTGCAGCGCCAGGGCAATCAGTTCGCGCAGCCGCGCGTCGCCCACAAACTCCTGCCAGGCAATGTCGGCGGTGGCCACGCCAGCAGTGCTGTCGGCCGCCGTGCTGGTGCCTGCAGGCCATTCTGGCGCCACGGGCGCGGCCGGGCGCTGGTACAGCGGCGCCAGCGAGCAGCCCGACAGCAGCGCCGCCGCGGCAGCAGCGCCAGCAGCGGCCATCCACAGGCTGCGGGCCGGTGGGCAGGGGGGGTTACGCATGTTGGTTTCCTTCATCACTTTCGCCGGCAAGAGGGGCCGCGGGCACGCCGGACTGGGGCTTGGCGCGGCCCTTGAACAGGCTGCGCACCACCACAAAGAACAAGGGCACAAAAAACACCGCCAGCACTGTGCCGCTCAGCATGCCGCCGATCACGCCGGTGCCGATGGCGCGCTGGCTGGCCGAGCTGGCGCCCGTGGCCAGCACCAGCGGCATCACGCCCAGCATGAAGGCCAGCGAGGTCATGACGATGGGCCGGAAACGCAGGTGCGCCGCTTCCAGTGCCGACTCGATCACGCCCTTGCCCTGCGCCTGCAGGTCTTTGGCAAACTCGATGATCAGGATGGCATTTTTCGCCGACAGGCCAATGATGGTGATCAAACCCACCTGGAAATAGATGTCGTTGGCGTAGTTGCGCAACAGCGTGGCCACCACCACCCCCAGCACCCCGAGCGGCACCACCAGAATGACGGCCAGCGGAATGGTCCAGCTTTCGTACAGCGCGGCCAGGCACAAAAACACCGCCAGCACCGCAAAGCCGTACAGGATGAAGGCCTGTGAGCCGGCGAGCTTTTCCTCGCGCGACTGGCCGGTCCACTCATAGCCAAAGCCCTGGGGCAGCTGCGCGGCCAGCCGCTCCATTTCCTGCATGGCCGCGCCGGTGCTGTAGCCGGGCGCCGCGCCGCCGCTGATGCGCGCTGCCGGGTAGCCGTTGTAGCGCACGGTCTGCATGGCACCGGTGATCCAGTGGGTGCTGGCAAAGGCAGAAAACGGCACCGGCTCGCCCTTGCGGTTGCTGGCATTGAGCTGCAGCAGGTCTTCAGGCTGCATGCGCGCCGGCGCATCGGCCTGCACCACCACGCGCTGCAGCCGCCCTTCGTTCGGGAAGTCGTTCACGTAGCGCGAGCCCAGGGCGGTGGACAGCGCGTTGTTGATGCTGGAGAAATCCACCCCCAGCGCATTGGCCTTGTCGCGGTCGATGTCGATTTTCAGCTGCGGCGCGTCTTCCAGGCCTTCGGGGCGCACCTGCGCCAGCAACGGGCTTTGGGAGGCCAGGCCCAGCAGCTGGTTGCGCGCCGCCAGCAGCGCTGCGGGCCCGGCGTCGCTGCGGTCCTGCAGCCTGAAGGTGAAGCCGCTGGCCGAACCCAGCGCCGGAATGGGCGGCGGGCTGAGCGGGAAAATAAAGGCGTCGCGGATGCGGGACAGCGCACCAAAGGCGCGCCCGGCCAGCGACTCGGCGTCCTGGCCGGCGCCGGTGCGCTCCGCCCAGTCGGTGAGCGTCAGGAACGCCAGCGAGGCGTTTTGCCCCTGGCCCGAGAAGCTGAAACCGAGCACCGTCACCATGCTTTGCACTTCGGGCTGGTTGAGCATGTAGTTTTCCACCTCGGTCAGCACCGCCTTGGTGCGGTTGAGCGTGGCGCCGGGCGGCAGCTGGGTGTTGACCAGCAGCGTGCCCTGGTCTTCGGCCGGCAGGAACGAGGTCGGCAGGCGCGTGTAAACCAGCGCCACCACGCCGATGATGGCCACGTAGATGACCATGTAGCGCCCGGTGCGGCGCAGTATGCGCGAGACCCAGCCTTCGTAGCCCTTGGCCACGCGCGTGAAGCGCCGGTTGAAGGCACCAAAAAAGCCTTTCTTTTCATGCCCGTCGGCCGCCACCGGCTTGAGCAGCGTGGCGCACATGGCCGGCGTGAGCGACAGCGCCAGAAAGGCCGAGAACGCAATGGCCGACACCATCACGGCCGAGAACTGGCGGTAGATGTTGCCCACTGAGCCGGCAAAGAACGCCAGCGGCACAAACACCGCAATCAACACCAGCGTCACACCGACGATGGCGCCCGAGATCTGGCCCATGGCCTTGCGCGTGGCCTCCACCGGCGAGAGTTTTTCCTCGGTCATGATGCGTTCGACGTTTTCCACCACCACGATGGCGTCGTCCACCACGATGCCGATCACCAGCACCATGCCGAACATGGTCAGCACGTTGATGGAAAAGCCCAGCGCCATCAGCGTGCCAAAGGTGCCCAGCAGGGCAATGGGCACCACCAGCGTGGGGATGATGGTGTAGCGGATGTTCTGCAGGAACAGGAACATCACCAGGAACACCAGCACCACCGCCTCCAGCAGCGTGTAAGCCACCTGCGTGATGGAAATTTTCACAAACTCAGAGCTGTCGTAGGGAATGGAGTAGCTCACGCCTTCCGGAAAAAACCGCTGCAGGTCGTCCAGCTTGGCACGCACTGCTTTGGCCGCTGACAGCGCGTTGCCATCGGGCGTGAGCTGCACGCCCATGCCAACGGCGTCCTTGCCGTTCAGGCGCGCTGCCGTGGCGTACGCCTGGCCGCCGAGCTCGATGCGCGCCACGTCCTTCAAGTACACGGCCGAGCCGTCGGGGTTGGCGCGCAGCACGATGTTGCCAAACTGCTCGACGCTGGACAGCTGCCCGTTGACCACCACGGTGGCAGAAATGCTCTGGTCCGCCACGTTGGGCGTGTCGCCAATGGAGCCGGCCGCCACCTGGGCGTTCTGCGCCTGGATGGCGTTGGTGACGTCTGCAGCAGACAGGCTGAAGCCGCTCAGTTTGGCCGGCTCGATCCAGATGCGCATGGCGCGCTCGGTGCCAAACAGCTGCACCTGGCCAATGCCTTCGAGGCGCTGCAGCTCGGGCAGCACATTGCGCGCCGCGTAGTCGCCCAGCGCCACCGGGTCGAAGTCCGGGTTGGTGGACGACAGCATGGTCACCAGCAGGAAGTTGGAGTTGGCCTTGTCCACGCGCACGCCCTGCTGGGTCACCGATTGCGGCAGGCGCGGCGTGGCGCGCGAGAGGCGGTTTTGCACGTCCACCTGCGCCAGTTCGGCATTGGTGCCGGCCTCATAGCTCAGCGTGATGCTGCCGGTGCCGTTGGCCTGCGCCACCGCTTCCATGTAAATCAGGCCGGGCGAGCCGTTCATCTCGCGCTCGATGACGCTCAGCACGCTGTCTTCCAGCGTCTTGGCCGAAGCGCCCGGGTAGGCGGCCGACACCACGATGGCGGGCGGCGCCACCTGCGGGTACTGGGCAATGGGCAGCTGCGTGATGGACAGGGTGCCCAGCACAATGATGAACAGCGCAATCACCCACGCAAAAATGGGGCGGTCAATGAAAAATTTGGCCATGGCGGCGGCTCCTTATTGCGCTGCCGCCGGGGCAGCGGCAGGCGCAGCAGCAGCAGCAGCAGCATCGGCCGGCGCGGCAGCAGCAGGCGCCGTGGTGGCCGCCGGGGCGGCGCCTTCGGCAGGCACGCCCGCAGGTGGCGCGCCAGGGGCGGGCGGTGCGGCCGCTGCAGCCGGTGCGGCTGATGCGCCCGGGGGCTGCCAGGGCACGGCTTTGACGTGAGTGCCGGGCGGCATCATCTGCAGCTTCTGGAAGCCGTCCACCACCACCTGCTCGCCGGCCTGCAGGCCTTCCAGCACCACCCACTTTGCGTCCTGCGACGCGCCCACGCGGATCTTGCGCGTTTCCACTTTGCCGTCGGCGCCCACCACCAGCACGGTGTCACCCTGCGCACTGCGCGTGACCGCCTGCTGCGGCAGCGTGATCGCGTTGGTGGCCTGGGCCTGCTCCAACTGCACGCGCACGTACAGGCCGGGCAGCAACTGCCCGCGGGGGTTGGGAACTTCGGCGCGCAGCGTGATCTGGCCGGTGCCGGGGTCCACCGACAGGTCGGAAAACAGCAGCCGCCCGGTTTGCTCGTAGGTGGAGCCGTCTTCCAGCACCACGCGCACGCTGGCCGCGTTGTCGCCACTGGCCTTCTTGAACTGGCCGCTTTCCATCGATTTGCGCAGCTTGAGCACATCGCCGGCGGACTGGGTGAAGTTCACGTACATCGGGTTGATCTGCTGGATCACGGCCAGCGGGGTGGCTTCGCCCTGCCCTACCAGCGCGCCTTCGGTCACCAGCGAGCGCCCGATGCGGCCCGAGATGGGCGCCGTCACGTTGGCGTAACCGAGGTTGATGCGGCTGGTCTGCACCGCTGCCCGGCCCACCGCCACATCGGCTTCGGCCTGCCTGAAAGAGGCCACAGCGGTGGCGTATTCCTGCTGGCTGACGGCATTGGCAGCCAGCAGCGGCTTGTAGCGGTCGGCCAGCGACTTGGCCTGCACCAGGTTGGCCTGCGCCCGCGACAGCGAAGCCTGGGTGCTTTGCAGGGCCGCGGTATAGGGGGCCGAATCAATGGTGAACAGCGCCTGGCCGGCCTTGACATCACTGCCTTCGCGGAACAGGCGCTTTTGCAGGATGCCGGCAGCGCGGGCACGCACTTCGGCGGTGCGCGAGGCCTCCAGCCGGCCGGGCAGCTCGGTCAGCAGCGCCACATCGCCCGGCTGCACCGTGACTACCCCCACCTCGGGCGCGGGCCGGCCGCCGCCGGGGGGACCGGCTGCAGGCGGCGCACCATCGGATTTGCCGCAGGCCGCCAGCACCAGCAGCGCCACGGAC
>JAGOCN010000133.1 GCA_017998735.1 Giesbergeria sp. | reverse complement strand
CGGTTGGCCAGCACGCCGGCCCAGCGCAGGCCGCTCTGGTAGTGCTGCAGGCCAAAGCAAAGCGCACCAAAGGTGCCGGCCATGGCAGACGCATCGACCACCGCCATCACCGGCAGGCCCAGGCGCAGCGCCAGGTCGGCGGCGCTGGGCTGGCCGTCAAACAGGCCCATCACGCCTTCGATCAGGATCAGGTCGCAGTCCTGCGCGGCGGCGTGCAGGCGAGCGCGCACGTCCTGCTCGCCGGTCATCCACAGGTCCAGTTGGTGGACCGGCGCGCCGCTGGCCAGCTGGTGCCAGTGCGGGTCAAGAAAATCGGGCCCGCACTTGAATACGCGTACGCGCTGGCCGCGCCGCGTGTGCAGGCGCGCCAAGGCAGCCACCACCGTGGTTTTGCCCTGGCCCGAGGCCGGGGCCGAGACCAGCAGCGCGGGGCAGCGCGCGGAGGCAGTGGCGATGCTCAACGCTGCGGCGCCCATTTCAGGCCCACATAGAGCGTGCGGCCTGGCGTCACATAGGTGCGCGCCAGCTGGTAGTCCTTGTCGGACAGGTTGTCCACCCGCGCCAGCAACGTGAAGTCCTGTGCAATGCGCTTGCTCGCGTACAGGTTGACCAGGCCATAGCCTTCCAAAACACGGGTGTTTTTGGCGTCGTCAAAGCGCTGACCAGAGGCCTGCAGTTCGGTGCCCACCGTCCAGCCGGCCAGTTGCGTGTCGGCGCCCAGCGTGGCGTAGCGCTTGGCGCGGCGCGCCAGCAGCTTGCCGGTGTCCAGATCGCGCGGCTTCTGGAAGTCCATGGAGCCGCGCACCTGCACGCTGCCCAGCTTGTGCGAGCCTGCCAGCGTGGCGCCCCGGTACTCGGCGCGCGCGGTATTGGCATAGCAGCCAAAAGCAGAGCCGCAATTGCCGCCGCCGGCAAAACTGATCAGGTTGGTCACGCGGTTGCGGTAGGCGGTGGCCGAAAAGCTGCTGGAGCCCTGCGCATAGCGCAGGCCCACTTCCACGTTGCGGCTGCTTTCGGGCTGCAGCGAAGCGTCGCCATATTCGCTGAAACGCTGGTAGAGCGTGGGAGCCCGGAACGCCGTGCCAGCCGAGGCGGTGGCACGCCATTTCGGCGCAAACTCGTAACCATAGGCGGCGCTGCCGGTGTTCTTGCCGCCAAATTCGCTGTCCTCGTCATGGCGCACATTGAGCTGCACGGTGTGCGCACCGCTGTGGATGCCATAGCCCAGCGCAATCGCATTTTGTGAACGGTCCCGGTCGATGGTCTTGCTGTAAACGTCCAGCGCCGGGTTGTTCAGACTGTCCTCGCGGCGTTCCAGCGTGGCGCTCAGGCGGTGCGCGCCCAGGCGGACCTCGTTTTGCCACACATAGCCGCGCAGGCTGGTTTCGGTGCGGTAGAGCGAAGGCTCGGTTTCGTAGCGGCTCAGGGTGTCGGTGACCGACAGGCGCGTGCTGTAGGCATTGCTCCACTGCGCGTTCCACGACAGGCCGGCGGTGCGCAGGCGGTTCTTGTTGCGGTCGTCGTCTGGCGCCAAGGGCTTGTAGCCAAAGGCGTCATAGCCCGAATTCATATAGCTGGCCAGCAGCGTGGCGTCCAGCCGGTGGCGGGCATTGACCTTGAAGCCCACACGTGCGTTGCCCGAGGTGGACTGGTAGCCGTCGCGGTCGGGGTTGGCTTTGGCATCACTGGTGCGAATGTCATAGCCTTTGCTGCGCTCGTGCGCCACGCCCAGCGCATAGTCGAACGCGCCCGAAGCGCCACTGATGCCGGCCTCGACCTTGCGCGTGCCGTGGTTGCCCACGCCCACGCCCACATACGGCTGGGCCGGGCCACGGCCCTTGCGCGTGAACAATTGAACGACGCCGCCAATCGCGTCCGATCCGTACACGGCAGCCGCCGGGCCGCGCAGCACTTCGATGCGGTCGATCTGCGAGAGCGGAATCTGCTCCCACACGGCACCGCCGGTGGACTGCGAATCCACCCGCACGCCATCAATGTAAACAGCGGTAAAACGCGTTTCCGCGCCGCGCAGAAACACGCTGGCCGAATTGCCGACGCCGCCGTTGCGCGCAATCTGCACACCGGGCAGGCGTGCCAGCAAATCCACCACGCCGGTAGCGCCGCTGGCTTCAATGGTTTTGCGGTCCACGATGGACACGTCGGCCACCAGGTCGGACAGCGGCTGCTCGGTGCGCGTGGCGGTCACCACGGTTTCGCGCAGCGAAGGGGCATGCAGGTTTTGCGCCAGCAGCACGGGCGCGGCCTGCTGGGCCAGGGCGGGCAGCGCGCACGCCAGGGCCAGGCTCAGGGCGGCAGGGCGCAGGCAGGCGGGCGCAGCAGCACGGCGCCCCTGGGACACGGAGGTTGGAAAAATGGTCATGAAAAGAAAAAGCGCAGTCGGCAAAAAATGACCCCTGCCGGCTTCCCCGCCGGCACATGGGCGATAACGGCTGCGTGCGCCTTTTTTCACAAAAGAAAAAAAGGCGCACACAACCACGGTGTTGGCCGGTATCCGGGCTGGCGGAACGCCCTCCAACGCCTTCCCAGGCGCTTGTTCAAGGCGCCCAGTGGCATGTGTGTGGAGGGTGAATCGGGTTGAAGTGATTCGTCCGCTGACCGTTGCGGGGGCAGCGCAGGCTCGGCGCCAGCGCTGCATGCGCTGAACCCCTTCCTGCTTCCCGTTGAACTGCAGCCTGTGAACCAGGCCGCGAGCACCAACGGGGCCGATTTTACGGTGCTTTGAAGGCACTTCCCTACAATCGCTGGCTGTACTGCCTATCTGCACTGAATGCTGCCCATGCCCCCCCTTTCTCCCCTTGACCAGATTGCCGAACGTGTGGAATTGCTGCTGGCACACCATGCAGAACTGCAGCGCAGCAACGCGCTGCTGGCCGGACAGGTGGCGGCGCTGTCGATGGAACGCGACTCGCTGCGCTCGCGCCTGAACGCAGCACGTGCCCGCGTGGACGCGCTGGTTGAGCGCCTGCCGGCATCTGCACCTGCGCCCGCGCCGCACCCCCTGACCGAACCACAGGCTGCTGCGCAAAGCGCTGCACCGGACGCCTCCGATGCCCCGGAAGCACCCGCCGCACTTTCCCAGCCTCCCTCTTCTCCCCTGCCACCGAAAGACGCTCCATGAAGCAGTTGGAAGTCCAAATCCTGCAGCAGGCCTATGTGCTGAGCTGCCCCGAAAACAACGAAACGCGCCTGCTTGACGCCGTCGGGCGCGTGGACGCCGCCATGCTGGAAATCCGCGATGCCGGCAAGGTGCGGCTGCGCGAACGCATTGCCGTACTGGTGGCGGTGAACATGGCCTTTGATGCCGCCAGCCATGCCCAGACGCTGCTGCAATCGGAGCAGATGCATGCCCACGCCCTGGCCGCCCTGGAGGCGCAAATGGAAGCGCAGATCCAGGCAGGCCTGCACGAGCGCATCGGCCACACGCTGGAGCAGGCGCAAAAAGAAGCCCATGCCCAGGCCCAGGCGCTGGCCCAGGCCGAACACCATGCCCAGGAGCGCGAAGCCCAGCTCAACCAGGCGCTGGCGCAATCGCAGTCCGAAACCCAGGCGCAGACCCAGGCACTGGCCGAGCACCAGGCACGCGCTCTGGCGCAAGAGCAGTCGCTGCGGGCGGCACTGGTCAAGGCGCAGGCCCAAGCGCAGGCCCAGGCCGATGCGCTGGCGGCCGCCCAGGCGCAGTCCCAGGAGCGCGAAAAAGCGCTGAACCAGACGCTGGCGCAGCAGCGCTCCGAAATCGAAGCCCAGACGCTGGCGCTGGCCGCCGCCCAGGCGCGTGCGCAGACCGAGCAACTGGCATTGCAGCGCACCCTGGAGCAGGCCAAGGCCGAAAACCAGGCGCAGGCACAGGCACTGCTGCAGTCGCAGTCGAACGCCCGCGACCGGGAAGACGCACTGCACCAGACGCTGGCGCAAAAACAGGTGGACGCGCAGGCCCGCCAGCAGGAACTGGCAGCGCAGCATGCCGAGGCCCTGGCACAGGCACAGGCACAGGCGCGCGAACGCGAAGACGCGCTGCACCAGAGCCTGGCGCAGGCCCAGTCCGATGCGCAGGCACAGGCACAGCAAGCCGCCGAACGCCACGCCCAGGCGCAGGCCGAGGCCCAGGCCAGAGAAACCGAATTGCGTGAAACCCTGTCAGAAACACGCACCGAAGTGCAGCTCCAGACCGAAACCCTCGCCCAGACCCGCATTGATGCGCAGGAGCGTGAAGCGGCGCTGCAGGCAGAGCAGGCCCAGGCAGAAACCGAACACGCCGACGCGCTGCTGCACTGCCAGGTGCAGATTCAGGCGCTGACCCGTGCGCTGGTGCGGGCAGAGCACGCAGTGACCGGTGCGGCACTGGGCTCCGACAGCCCGGTCGCTTGCGCCGCAGAGGCCCAGGACACTGCAGGTGCAGTACCGCAAACCGGCGCTATCAGCGAGCAGCAAAGCCAGCAGCTGGAGGCGCTCGTGCAGCGCCTGAACCAGGCGCTGGGCAGGGACGAAAGCACGGCAGACTGACAGGCTCTGTGGGCATGGCGCCCGGCCGTTGAAAGGCCCACAAAAAGGAAAAAGGCGCTGCCAGGTGACATCCTGGCAGCGCCTTTTTGCATTTTTTGGCTTGGATGCCAGATGGGTCGGGCGGTAAAAATGCCTTACCGCACGCCGGCCACCCGCGCCGCACCCGGCCGGGTGCGCGCCATCAGCAGCGCCAGCAGCACCACGCAAAACGCGGCAAAGCTGACAAACGACCAGTTGGCAATCGAGCCGCCAAGGAACGTCCAGTCGATCGCAGCGCAGTCGCCCGAGCCCTTGAAAATCATCGGGATGGCACGGCGCATGGGGTAGTTTTCAATCATTCCGTAGAAGTCGCGCCCGCACATGGCGAACTCGGGTGGGAACCACTGCAGCCAGCTCTGGCGCGCGGCGGTGAAGGCGCCAAAGCCGCTCGCCAGCAGCGCCACCACCGTCCAGCCGGTGGTCCAGCCTTTTTGGCCTCTGGCGCTTGCCAGCCCTGCGCTGACAGCTACCAAAATAAGAGCATAGCGCTGCACGATGCACATCGGGCAGGGCTCCAGGCCCACGCCGTGCTGCAAATAAAGGCCAAAGGCCAGCATCGCCACACAGGCCGCGCACACCAGTGCCAGCACGCGGCGCGGGGCCGCGCTCAACCAGTTCAAAACCATTTTTTCCATCCTTCGTCCATCGCTGCCAAGGCCCCGACGAAGAAAGTGCAACGTCAGATGCCGGCGGCCTGGTCCAAAAATACCCGGGTGCGGCGCGGCGTCACCACCACGGTGTCGCCTTCTTTGAGTCCCATGTCGCGAAACTGCTGTGTCGAGATGTGGGCTTCCACCAGCGTGGCCGGGGCCGCATTGTGCGCTGATTGGGGCTGGCCGGCGGCCTTTAGTTCCACGCCGCTGTCGTCCAGCGGCACCAGTTCCAGGCGTGCTGTCGGGCCGACCGCAATGGCGCGCTCCAGCCGCGCGACCATGCTGTTGGCGGGCGAGACGCTGCCAAACACATAGCGCGCCACGTCCAGGTCGTGCGGGCGCACATAGGCAAAAGCAGGCGCGTTTTGCGCGCTGGCGTGCTCGGGCACGTCGATCTGCATGCCATGCACATGCAGTTCGCCTTCGTGGGCGCGGCCGTGGAACAGGTTCACATCGCCCAGAAAACCATAAACAAACGGGCTGGCCGGGTGGTCCCAGACTTCCTGGGGCGAACCCACCTGCTCGACCGCGCCGCTGTTCATCAGCACCACGCGGTCGGCCACTTCCA
>JAGOCN010000132.1 GCA_017998735.1 Giesbergeria sp. | reverse complement strand
TCGCAGCGCGCCATGCGGCGCGTGGCGCTGGACCTGGCGGCGCAGCTGGAAATTAGCGAGAGCGAGGTGGTGGCGCGCGCCATGCAGCATGCCAACGAGGTGCTGAACGGCGATGGCGTGGACCTGGTCGTCACCATTGCCGCGCCGCAGCTGGAGCACATCGCACGCCACCGGGCGTTTTTGCGCAAGCAGTTTCGGCAGGGGTGAAGCAGCGCTGGCGGGGGTGTCTGTTCGCACGCTTGCCCGTCTGCCCGTCTGCCCGTCTGCCCGTCTGCCCGTCTGCCCGTCTGCCCGTCTGCCCGTTTGCCCGTTTGCCCGTTTTAATTGGAATCTGACCCCAATTAAAAATTGGAACTGGGCAATCAAGCATAAAAAAGCCTTCCAGCGCCTGCGGGGACTGCGCGAGCAGCTATTTTTTCGATAGCAATTTATGAAATCTTCAGTGACTGACACAGGGCAGGCGCTGCTGCAGCCTGTGCTGTAGACAAACCACGGCCAGTGAAACGCTGGCGTCCTACAGACTCTGTCGCACCGCACTGCCGAGGTCGCTGCAGGTGCGGTGCAACGATGGCGCTGGCCTGCGAAATTGGCCTTGCCGGCGATGGACGCGGTCCCCAAGGACAAATCGCTGGCAGTGCCGGACTGGCTTGCCCGCGCTGCACTTGGCCCTGGCACCTTCTGCTTTGTTTGCAACACAGGACAACCGCACCATGGACTGGATTGATCTTTTGCAGTGGCCCGCGATGGTCATCACCGTGGCCGCTTCCTGGTATGTGGCGTCCGAGCGCAAAAGCAAGCGCAACTGGGGTTTCTGGCTGTTTCTGGTCAGCAATGCGCTGTGGATTGTCTGGGGTCTGTCTTCGGGCGCGACAGCGCTGGTGGTGCTGCAGTTCTGCCTGACGGTGATGAACATTCGCGGCGCCATGAAGGCGTCCAAGGCCTCCAAGGCAAAGGCAGCCGAAGCATCCGAAAGCGCAGAAGCATCCGAAAGCGCAGAAGCCGCCAAGGCCTGAAGCGGCAGCGCCTTTGCTGCCTGCCCAAGCGGCCAGCCTGTTCTGGCAAGAGAGCGCAGAACAAAGCAACGCAAGGCAAGGCAAGGCGCAGCCTCAGCGCCGCAGCCGGTACGGTTCCTCGAAATCCCGGAAATCCTGCTCGTCCAGGGCCGCTGTAACCCATTCCTGCAGGGCGGGCAGGGCGCGCACGCGCTCGATGTAGGCGGCAATGTGCGGCGGCACCGGCAGCGCGTAGGTCACCAGGCGCATGCACACCGGCGCAAAAAACGCGTCGGCGGCGCTGAAGGTGCCAAACAGCATCGGGCCGCCATGGGCGTCCAGCAGGCCGCTCCACATCTGCACCAGCCGCTCGACATCGGCGCGCACCGCCGGCTGGTCGCGCCAGGCCAGCGCGCCCACGTCGGGCAGGTGCGCCTCGATGTTCATCGGGCAGGCACTGCGCAGCGCGCCAAAACCGCTGTGCATTTCGGCGCAGACGCTGCGCGCCTGGGCGCGGGCGGTGGCGTTCCTGGGCCACACGCCTTTATCGGGGTGCATTTCGGCCAGGGTTTCGGCGATGGCCAGCGTGTCCCACACCACCAGCGCGCCGTCCACCAGCACCGGCACCTGGCCGGTCGGGCTGATGCCGGCCAGCGCCTGCTTGAACTGCGAACCGGGCGCAAAGCTGTCAAAGCGCAGTGGCACTTCTTCAAACGCAATGCCGGTCTGGCGCATCAGCAGCCAGGGGCGCAGTGACCAAGACGAATAGTTCTTGTTGCCGATGTAGAGCTTGGGCATGGGGTACTTTTGAAAAATCGGGCGGATGAAAGCGCCCCCTGCGGGCGGCGCGCCGTGCCAGGGGGCGCGGCGCAGGCTGGCAGGGCAGCGGGTTCTACACTGTGACGGTTTGCCGACGCTGGCGCAATGCCCTTGACCAGACCGCCGCACATGCCCCAACCTGTAGCCTTTGCACCATGAGACCTTCTTTTGAAACCGGCATTTCTGGCGACGTGCCGCCTTCTGCCCCTGACAACCCGGCTGCCCCGGTGTGCGCCGCCCACCTCAAGGTGGTGCCGTCGGTGCAGGGCAAGCTGACAGCGGCGCAGCAGCGCTTCAACAAGCTGCTGGCCAAGGTGGACAGCATGGGGCGCAAGCTGCAGGACTTTGCGCGCCTGGCAGACAAGGTGCGCGGCCCCCATCTGGACCGCATGGCCGAACTGGAGCGCGCCATGGCCGAGGGGCGCTGGCAGATGGTGTTGTTTCTGCACGCGCGGCTGCAGCGCAAGGGCCTGACCGCCGCGCAGCAAAAAACAGCCCGCCAGATGGTGCAAGCCCTGTTGCCCCCGCCCCAGGGGGCTGAGGGGACTGAGGGGGCCGATGGGGTTGCCCCTGCCGACGCCGCTGTGCTGGCGCAGCTGCGCGCAGCGTACGCCCCTGACACAGCGCAGCCTGTGCAAGACAGTGAACTGTTCGCACACATGATGGACATGGCCGAAAGCGCCCTGGGCCGGCCGCTGGACCGCGAGGCGCTGCAGGGCATGGAGTCCCCGCAGCAACTGATGGAGGCGCTGCTCGGGCAGGTGCAGGCGCACGGCGAGGCAGAGCAGGAGCGCCTGGCAGCGCACCGCGCCCAGCGCCCCACCACCCCCCGGCAGCGCAAAATCCAGGAGCAGGAACAGGACGCCAAAGCCGCTTTGCGCAGCATCTACCGGCAACTGGCCAGCGCCTTGCACCCCGACCGCGAGCCTGACCCTGCAGAGCGCCAGCGCAAGGGCGCGCTCATGGTGCAGGCCAACACGGCGTACGAACGGGGCGATCTCATGGCCTTGCTGGGCCTGCAGCTGCAGGTTGAACAGGTAGATGCGGCGCACATTGCGCGCATGGCAGAGGACAAAATCGCCGCGCTGTCGCTGCTGCTCAAGCAGCAGGTGGCTGCCCTGGAAGAGCAGCTGCTGGAAGCTGAACTGCGCCTGGGCCACGAGCTGGGCGTGGCGGTGACCGCCAGCATGAAAGAGGCTTCCCTGCGGCGCCTGCTGCAGCACGAGCAGCACATGCACGCCGACTGGGTGGCGCAGATACACGCCGACCTGCAGCGCGTGCGCGACGACGCGCAGTTCAAGCGCTGGCTGCGCGAGCAGGCAGACCTGGCCCGCTACCAGGCGCAGGAAGATGACCTGCTGTCAGGCAGGGGCAGGTTTTTCTGAGACAGCGCCCCCGGTTTCAGCACGCTGGTGCGGTGCGGTGCGGTGTCGGCCGGCCCTCAGAACGGCCAGACCACGCCGTTGTCGTTCAGGATGGCGTCCAGCGGCAGGTCGTGCGGCTCGGGCGCAAAGTCGTCCAGGTAGCCATGCGTGTAGCCCAGGCCGACGGTGGTGGGGCGCGGCTGCAGCGCGGCCAGCGTGCGGTCGTAAAAGCCGCCGCCATAGCCCAGCCGGTAGCCGCCGGGCGCGTAACCCACGCAGGGCACGAACAGCAATGTGGGCTCCACCGCCTCGGTGTCCTTGGGCTTGGGAATGCCGTAGGCATCGTCTTCCATCTCGCAGCCGGGGTACCAGACATGGAAGGTCAGCGTCTTGTGCTCGCGGTTGACCACCGGCAGGGCAATGCGCCGGCGCTGCGGGTTCTCCAGCAGTTCGCCGTCTTCCTTCCAGCGGTGCAGCGCGGGCAGCGGGTCAAATTCGCCCTTGATCGGCCAGTAGGCGCCAATCACCAAGTCGGGCCGGCCCACCAGCCAGATGCGCATGACCTGCTGCAGGTCGGCGGAGCGTTCCCGGCGGTTGGGCAGGTTCAGGCGTTCTTCTATCAGCGCGCGGCGCAAGGCTGCTTTGTCCATCACATAATTCCCCCATGCATTTGCCCAAGATTCTGACACCGCTTGCCACCGCCGCCGTGCTGGCCGCCGCCACTCCGCTGGCACTGGCCCAGTCCGCTCTCCCTGTTTCTGCCCCTCTGGAGGCGCGCAGCGCCGCCGGCGCCAGTGGTGACGAGGTGCTGCGCGAGATGCAGCAGGCCTTCCGGCGCGGCGACCGCGGCAGGCTGGCCCTGCTGCTGCCCTCGGCGCGCAACCATCCGCTCGAACCCTGGGCCGCCTACTGGGAGCTGCGCGCCCGGCTGGAAGAGGCGCAGCCCGAAGAAGTGCAGGTCTTCTTGCAGCGCTGGGCCGGCACCTACCAGGAAGACCGGCTGCGCAACGACTGGCTGCGCCAGCTCGGCCAGCGCCGCGACTGGGCGCGTTTTGCCGAACTGCACCCGTCGTTTCGCATGGGCGACGACCGCGAGGTGAGCTGCTACGCCACCACCATCGACCACCTGCGCGGCACTCTGCCGGCCACCGGCGTGCAGGACATGCTGGGCCACTGGCAGGCGCAGCGCGACGCCGACGACGGCTGCACCCATGCCGCTGGCGAACTGTTTTCTGCCCGCCAGCTGCCGGCGCTGGAGGTCTGGCGCAAGGCGCGTTTGAGCGCCGAAGCCAACCGCCAGCGCGCCACGCGCGACGCGGTGGCCATTGCTGCGCCCGATGTGTCCAACCTGGTGGCCGACCTGTACGCCAACCCGGCCAAGTTTTTGGGCAGCCGGGTGGCCGCCCCCACCCGCCAGCGCCAGGAACTGGTGGTGCTGGCGCTGATCCGCCTGGCCGCCAAAGACCCCGACAACGCCGCCGCGCTGCTGGAGAGCAAATGGGGCGTGCAACTGAGCCCCGAGGAGCGCCACTGGACCTGGGGCGTGATCGGCAAGCAGGCGGCGCTGCGCCTGTCGCCCAGCGCCATGGAGCATTTCAACAAGGTTGCCAAGGACAGCGACCTGAGCGACGACCTGCTCACCTGGAAGGTGCGCGCCGCACTGCGCGCCGGCGACTGGAAGGCGGTGCACCGCAGCATCAATGCCATGAGCCCGAACATGCGCGAAGACAGCACCTGGACCTACTGGAAAGCGCGTTCGCTGCTGGCCGACCGCCCCGGCGACGAAGACCGCGCCCAGGCGCGCGTGCTGCTGGGCAACATTGCCGGCACCAGTGGGTTTTACGAGCAGCTGGCGCTGGAAGACCTGGGCCAGCGCATCACCGTGCCGCCCGCGCCGGCGCCGCTCACCGCCCAGGAAAAGGCCGCCGCCCGCGCCAACCCGTCGCTGGCGCGCGGGCTCTACGCCATTTCCATGGGCCTGCGCAGCGAAGGCGTGCGCGAATGGAACTACGCCACCAACCTGCACACCCCCGGCGGCATGGGCGAGCGCGAGCTGCTGGCCGCCGCCGACCTGGCCTGCGAGCGCGAGGTGTGGGACCGCTGCATCAACACCAGCGAGCGCACCAAAAGCGTGGCCGACTACAGGCAGCGCTTTCCCATGCCGTTCCAGAAAGCCGTGGTGGCGCACAGCCAGGGTGTGGGGCTGGACCCGGCGTATGTCTATGGCCTGATCCGGCAGGAAAGCCGCTTCATCATGGACGCGCGCTCGGGCGTGGGTGCGTCGGGCCTGATGCAGGTGATGCCGGCCACGGCGCGCTGGACGGCCAAGAAGATCGGCATGACCGGTTTCACCGCCGACCAGATCAACGACCGCGACACCAACATCACCATCGGCACCGCCTACCTGAAACTGGCGCTGGACGACTTTGCCGGCTCCATGCCCATGGCCGCTGCCGCCTACAACGCCGGCCCGGGCCGCCCGCGCAGCTGGCGCAACGGCCCGGTGCTGGACGCCGCCATCTGGGCCGAAAACGTGCCCTTTGCCGAAACGCGCGACTACGTGAAAAAAGTGCTGGCCAACACCACCAACTACGCCGCCATCCTGACCGGCAAGCCGCAGTCGCTCAAGGGCCGCCTGGGCAC
>JAGOCN010000131.1 GCA_017998735.1 Giesbergeria sp. | reverse complement strand
AATGGACTTGCAGCGCATGTGGAGCGGCACACGACCGGGACACGAATGCTGCCAAAAACATTCTCGCGGCGGGGCATCGCCGTCTGGCAGCAGGAATCCCCGCTCTTTAGGGCGGGGAGGATGTCAAAACCCGCTGCCGCGCATTGGAAGAAAATCGCCGGCATGGCCAGCGCATGGCACTTTCCCCTGCCTTGCCGGCCGCTCACCTTCCAGCCCTCAGCCCCAGTCCCCCGCCCAAGGAGCGCCCGCATGCCCGATCTCTCCCGCATCACCTGCATTGAAGACCTGCGCGTGCTGGCGCAAAAACGCGTGCCGCGCATGTTCTACGACTATGCCGATTCCGGCTCGTGGACCGAGAGCACCTACCGCGCCAACTCCGAAGACTTCCAGCGCATCAAGCTGCGCCAGCGCGTGGCCGTGAACATGGAGGGGCGCAGCACCGCCACCCAGATGGTCGGCGTGGACGTGAAGATGCCGGTGTGCATTGCGCCGGTGGGCCTGACGGGCATGCAAAGCGCCGATGGCGAAATCAAGGCCGCCCGCGCCGCAGAAAAATTCGGCATCCCGTTCACCCTGTCCACCATGAGCATCTGCTCCATCGAGGACGTGGCGCAGAACACTACCGCACCCTTCTGGTTCCAGCTCTACATGATGCGCGACCGCGATGCGATGGTGGCCATGATCGAGCGCGCCCGCGCCGCCGGCTGCAGCGCGCTGGTGCTGACGCTCGATTTGCAGGTGATCGGCCAGCGCCACAAGGACATCAAGAACAACCTGCGCGCCTCGGTCATCCCGTCGCTGGGCAACCTGCTGGACATGGCGACCAAGCCGCGCTGGTGCCTGCAGATGATGGGCACGCGCCGGCATACGTTTCGCAACCTGGTCGGCCATGTGGAGGGCGTGAGCGACATGAATTCGCTGGCGTCCTGGACCAACGAGCAGTTCGACCCCACCCTGTCCTGGCAGGACGTGGCCTGGGTGAAGGAAAAATGGGGCGGCAAGCTGATCTTGAAGGGCATCCAGGACGTGGAAGACGCCCGCCTGGCGGTGCAGAGCGGCGCCGATGCCATCGTGGTCAGCAACCACGGCGGCCGCCAGCTGGACGGCGCACCGTCCAGCATCCATGCGCTGGTGCCCATCGTGGCCGCTGTGGGCGATCAGATCGAGGTGTGGATGGACGGCGGCATCCGCTCCGGCCAGGACGTGCTCAAGGCCTGGGCGCTGGGCGCGCGCGGCACCATGATCGGCCGCGCCATGGTTTATGGCCTGGGCGCCTGGGGCGAGGCCGGCGTGGCCAAGGCGCTGCAGATGATCCACAAGGAGCTGGACGTGACCATGGCGTTTTGCGGCCACACCGACATCCAGACCGTGGACCAGTCCATCCTGGTGCCGGGCACCTACCCGACGGCGGATGCGGTGCCAGCGTAAAGCTGTGCCAGTCCGCCCGCCAGCCTGTGCGCCCCGGTGTTGCCCCTTCCCCCGCTGGGGGAAGGCGGGGATGGGGGCCAGCGGCGCTGGAACCGAAAACAAGGGCATGCCCTACAACCCGAACCACCGCACAGGCAATTTCAAGCACCATTTGCTATGAAAAAATGAGCTGCTGGCGCAGTATGTACCTGCGCTGGAGGCCATTTTGACTAAAAAAGCAACCTGGCCCCTGCACCGCTCCAGTGCAGCGTTTGAGAAGCGCCTGCAAGGCAGCAAAGCGCTCTGCAGCAACGACAACGCCGGCCCTGTGGCCGGCGTTGTTGCGGGTGGGTAGGCAGTTGGCAGCAGGCCCTGACAGGCCGTTGCCCTGCAGCCCGGCCCCGGTGGCCTTGTCTGCCCCAGTCTTGGTTCGGCCCGCGCTTCAGCTGCGGCTGTACAGCGGGTTGTCCTGCACCGACACCGCCGGGGCGGCGCGCCAGAAGATGTAATCGGCCTGGTAGTTGACGATTTGCTGCTGGCCTGCCGTGGCCGCGCTGCAGGGTGCGGTGGGTGCAGCGCCGCCTTTGACCATGACGCGCTGGATGTAGGTCACGCCCTGCATCGCGCCCTGGCCCATGGCCGGGTTGGCACGCACCAGCTGCATGGGAATGTTGCCCGCGCCGGCGGGCGCCACGGCCAGCTGGGTGGCGGTCACTTTGGAGCCGTCGGTGCTTTCCCAGGTGGCGGGCGGGCCGAAGTAGCGGCCCACGCGCTGGCCATTGCGGTCGTTCAGCTGCGCGTCGGGGCCCATGAAGGTCCATTCGTAGGCGGCGGCGTCGTCCTTCTTGGCCTTGCAGGCATAGGTGATGGTGCCGCTGCCCACGGTTTCCATGGCCACCTGGTTGCCCGGCGGCACCTGAACTGCGGCCGGCAGCATGGACTGTTGCTGCTGCATCGGCATGGTGGCCATGGTCTTGGACTGCTGCTGCATGCCGGTGCCGGACTTCATGGGGGCGCAGGCGCCCAGGGCCAGGGCGGCGGTGAGGGTCAGGGCGGTGTGGATGGCGTTCATGGAAATCTCCTGGAAAAAAAGGGGGGATTGCTTGCTTGCTTTCACCGCTTTGCAGTGCCGGTGTGACTGCTTGTACGCAGGCCTTTGCGGACCGGATTCAACAAACTGCAAAATTTTTCAAATTCTTTGCAATTGAATCCGCGAACCGCCCGGCGGCGTACAGGAACAGAGGGACAACGCAGCTTCTGCATTCCTGTCCTGTTACTGCTTTGCCCCTGCCGCAACCCTGCCATTTCTCCGGCGCTGCACAACAGCGCCCCGAGCCCTGCAGCCCTGAAGTCCTGCAGGCAGCCAGACACACCAGCAGACACGTT
The DNA here is from genome assembly GCA_017998735.1 of Giesbergeria sp. Taxonomy (GTDB): domain Bacteria; phylum Pseudomonadota; class Gammaproteobacteria; order Burkholderiales; family Burkholderiaceae_C; genus Simplicispira. The sequence goes on along the minus strand of JAGOCN010000131.1, from coordinate 3,068 downwards.
TTGAAACGCTCTGCTCCTCCATAGGACACAATCCATGCATGACGCCTTCCACCCTTGCTGCAGGCCCTGCGCCTGGCGCTGCCGCCGACCCCGATGCCGAACTGCGGGCGCTGATCGAGCGTGTCGCCCAGCGCGACGAAGCGGCGCTGCGCACGCTGTACGAACGCACCTCGCCGCGCCTGTTTGGCCTGGCCATGCGCGTGCTGCGCCAGCGCGACACGGCCGAGGACGTGCTGCAAGAGAGCTTTCTGACCGTCTGGCGCGTGGCGGTGGACTACCGCGCCGCGCTCAGCCCGCCGCTGGCCTGGATGGGCCTGATCGTGCGCAGCCGGGCGCTGGACGCGCTGCGCAGGCGCGCCACTGCCCGCACCGGCGTGACGCAGGAATACGACGATGCCATGGAGCAGGGCACCGAGGGCGAAGGCACCGGCCCGATGGACGCGGCCGATGCCAGCCAGCAGGCGCGCGCGCTGCACCAGTGCCTGCTGCGCCTGGAGCAGCGCCAGCGCGAGGTGGTCAGCCTGGCCTACCTGCGCGACCTGAGCCACAGCGAGCTGGCCCAGCAGCTGGCGATTCCGCTGGGCACCGTCAAGACCTGGATCCGGCGCGGGCTGGAGCAGCTGCGCGCGTGCATGGCACGCTTTGCCTGAGGAGGGCTTTTCCATGAACCTTGCCCACCACCCCGAACTGCTGCAGAAAGTGGCGGCCAGCTACGCGCTGGGCACGCTGCGCGGCGGCGCCCGGCGCCGCTTTGAAACCCTGGCGCGCGAGCAGCCCGCCGTGCGCGCCGCCGCCCTTTTGTGGCAGGCGCACTGGGCCGGCCTGACCGAGCTGCAGGCGCCGCAGGCGCCGCCCGCTGCCGTCTGGACGCGCATCGACAACCTGGTGCAGGCCGAGCGCAGCGCACTGCGCCAGCGCGCTGCCCGCCAAGGCCCGGCGGCTGCACCCGCACAGCCGCTGCCGTGGTGGCAGCGGCTGGCGCCGTGGCGCCTGGCGGCCGGCATGGGCGCGCTGGCCACGGCTGCAGCCGTGGTGGTGGCGCTGCAGGTCACCGGCAGCCTGCGCGAAACCACCGGCCAGCAGATTGCCCAGCTGCAGGGCGAGGTCGCCAGCCTGTCGGCGCGCGCTGCCCAGCCGCAGGCCACCTATGTGGCGGTGCTCAGCGATGCCCAGGCCGCCGCCGCGCTGCTGGTCACGTTTGACGCCCGCAGCCAGCAGCTGCAGCTGCAGCGCGTGGGCGGCTTTGAAGTGCCCGCCGACCGCTCGCTGCAGCTGTGGGCGCTGCCGGACGGCGGCAAGCCGCGTTCGCTGGGCGTGCTGCAGGAGGAGCGCAGCCAGGCGCTGCCGGCCACCGCCGGCGAGGTGCAGGGCGTGCCCACGCTGGCCATCAGCCTCGAACCCCTGGGCGGCGTGCCGTCCGAGGGCGGACCGACCGGGCCGGTGCTGTTCACCGGCGCATGGATTCAGAAAACGGCGTGAATGCCGCACACAAAGGGACAGACATGGACATGGGCATGGCCAGCGGCCGGGAACGGCAAGGCAAGGGCGGAAAAAGAAAAACGCACGGGGCAGCACTGTGCCTGCTGGCGGGGCTGGCCGGACTGGCCGGGCTGGTGATTGCGCCCACCGCAGCCCAGGCCGGCACCGGCAAGCTGCTGCTGACCGGCGGCGTCAGCAGCATCACCGGCACGGCAGGGGGCGGCATCACGCCCTGGGCGGTCATTGGCAGCAACGCCGCCGAGGGCGAATGGGGAGCGAGCGCCTTCACCAGCCGCGCCGTCACGCAGGACTATGCGCTGACCAGTTACGGCGCGGCCATCGGCTGGAACGAGCGCATCGAGCTGTCGCTGGCCCGCCAGGACTTTGACGCCGGCGCGGCGGTGGCGCTGAACGCGATTGCGCCGTTTGGCGTGCAGCCGGGCCAGCACATCCGCATGGACATGCTGGGCCTGAAGGTGCGCGTGGCGGGCGACGCCATCCTGAACGCCGACACCTGGATGCCGCAGATTGCCGTGGGCCTGGAGCACAAGCGCGTGCGGCCTGGTTCGCTGCAGTCGGTGTTCGACTTTCTGGGCGCCGACACGCAATCGACCGATTTTTACGTCAGCGCCAGCAAGCTGCTGCTGGACAAGGGCGTGCTGCTGAACGCCACGCTGCGCTCCACCCGCGCCAACCAGAACGGCCTGCTGGGCTTTGGCTCGGCAGCGCCCGGCCGCAACCGGCGCAGCCTGCAGCCCGAGCTGTCGGTGGCCTGGCTCTTGCGCCACAACCTGGCGGTGGGCGCCGAAGTGCGCTTCATGCCCGACAACCTGCAGGCCACCGGGCGCGCTGCCGGCCTGGGCAATGCGCTGCGCGAAGACGCCTGGAAAGACCTGTTCATTGCCTGGGCGCCGAGCAAGCACCTGTCGCTCACGCTGGCCTGGGTGGACCTGGGGCGCATCGTCCCCGGCATCACGCAGGGCCGGCGCCAGAGCGGCGCCTACCTTTCGGCACAGGTGGCCTTTTGATGTTCAGCCCCTGCCCACCTGTCCCACCCTCTGAAGCGAGCCACCTGCCCATGAAAAAATTTGCCCTGTGCTGCGCCCTGGTGCTGGCCGGCGCCCTTCCGGCGGTCCACGCCCAGAGCGCGGCCGCGCCAGCTTCTGCCGCTGCTGCTGTCACCACCACCACCACCACCACCACCACCACCATTGCCGCGCCCGCCGGCCTGTATGCCGCGCTGGGAGAAAAAGCCGGCATCGACCGCCTGGCCGGCGACTTTGTCGCGCGCCTGCTGCGCCACCCGCGCATCGGCACGCACTTCAAGGACGCCCAGCCCGGGCCATTGCAGCAAAGCCTGGCCGAGCAGTTTTGTGCCCTGAGCGGCGGCCCCTGCACCTACCAGGGCGCCGACATGCTGGACGTGCATGCCGACATGGACATCGACAAGGGCGACTTCAACGCGCTGGTCGAGGTGCTGCAGCGCGCCATGGACGCGCAGGGCATCGCGTTTTCTCAACAAAACCGGCTGCTGGCGCTGCTTGCGCCCATGCACCGCGACATCATCACGGTGCGCTGACATGACCCCT
>JAGOCN010000003.1:13467-18452 GCA_017998735.1 Giesbergeria sp. | reverse complement strand
GGCGCCCTCGGTGCGTTGGTTGGGACTGCCAAGAAGCTCGTGGAAGTCATGGCCATAGAAGATGTTGTCGCCCAGCACCAGGGCACTCGGGCTGCCGGCCAGAAAGTCTTCGCCGATCAGGAAGGCCTGCGCCAGGCCGTCGGGGCTGGGCTGCACGGCGTACTGCAGGCGCACGCCCCACTGGCTGCCGTCGCCCAGCAGCTGCTCGAAGCGCGGGGTGTCCTGCGGCGTGCTGATGACCAGGATGTCGCGGATGCCGGCCAGCATCAGTGTGCTGAGCGGGTAGTACACCATCGGTTTGTCGTACACCGGCAGCAGCTGCTTGCTCAGTGCCAGGGTGGCGGGGTGCAGGCGCGTGCCCGAGCCTCCGGCGAGGATGATGCCTTTGCGTGTGGTCATATATTTTTTTCGATCAGAGAATTTCAGAAACCATGCGCGCCACGCCCTGCTGCCAGGGTGGCAGCTGCAGGCCGAACGTGGCCTGCAGCTTGCGCGTGTCCAGGCGCGAGTTGTGCGGGCGCATGGCGGGCGTGGGAAAGGCACTGGTGGGCACCGGCGCCACTTCGGTTGCTTTGATTTTGATAGCTGCCGGCGCTTGCTGCGCCTGCGCCAGCACGTATTTTGCGTACAAATTCCAGTTGGTTTCGCCACTGGCGGCCAGGTGGTACAGGCCGCCATCCTGCGGACGCTGCTGCAGGTGGCGGATGGCGTGCGCGGTCACGTCGGCCAGCAGTTCGGCGCCGGTCGGGGCGCCCCACTGGTCGTCGATGACGGTCAAGCGCTCGCGCTCCTGCGCCAGGCGCAGCATGGTTTTGGCAAAGTTGCCGCCGCGCGCGGCGTACACCCAGCTGGTGCGCAGCACCAGGTGCTTGCAGCCGGAGGCGGCAATCAGGCGCTCGCCTTCGAGCTTGGTGCGGCCGTAGACGCTCAAGGGCGCGGGCGTGTCGGCCTCTGTCCAGGAGCGGGTGCCGCTGCCGTCAAACACATAGTCGGTGCTGTAGTGCACCAGCCAGGCGCCCAGCCGGGCTGCTTCGTCGGCCAGCACGCCGGGGGCGGTGGCGTTGAGCTGGCGCGCCAGTTCCGGTTCGCTCTCGGCCTTGTCCACCGCCGTGTGAGCGGCAGCATTGACGATCACATCGGGGCGCAGGGCGCGCACCGTGTCGGCGATGCCGGCACTGTTTGCAAAGTCGCCGCAGTGCGCGGTGCTGCGCTCGTCCAGCGCCGTCACATGGCCCAGCACGGCCAGGCTGCGCTGCAGCTCCCAGCCGACCTGGCCGCTGCAGCCGAGCAGCAGGATGTTCATGCGCCTGCCCCCTGCACTGCGCCGGAATCGGCACCTGCAGCGGCGTACTGCGTCTGCACCCAGTCGCGGTAGGCGCCGGTCTGCACCTGCGCCACCCAGTCGGCGCTGTCCAGGTACCACTGCACGGTCTTGCGGATGCCGGTGTCAAACGTCTCGGCCGGTTTCCAACCCAGTTCGCGCTCGATCTTGCGGGCGTCGATGGCATAGCGCCGGTCGTGGCCGGGGCGGTCGGTGACGTGGCTGATCTGCGTGCGGTAGCTCTGGCCATCGGCGCGCGGGCGCAGCTCGTCGAGCAGGTGGCAGACGGTGTGCACGATGTCGATGTTGGGCATTTCGTTCCAGCCACCGACGTTGTACGTCTCGCCCAGGCGCCCGGCGTCCAGCACGCGGCGGATGGCGCTGCAATGGTCGGTGACATACAGCCAGTCGCGCACCTGCAGGCCGTCGCCATAGATGGGCAGGCTCTTGCCGGCCAGGGCGTTGACAATCATCAGCGGAATGAGCTTTTCCGGAAAGTGCAGTGGGCCATAGTTGTTGCTGCAGTTGGTGGTCAGCACCGGCAGGCCATAGGTGTGGTGCCAGGCGCGCACCAGGTGGTCGCTGGCCGCCTTGCTGGCCGAATACGGGCTGTTCGGCGCGGTGACATGGTCTTCGGCAAAGGCCGGTGCGCTGGCGTCCAGCGTGCCGTAGACCTCGTCGGTGCTCACATGCAGAAACCGGAACGCTTCTTTTTCGCCGGCTGGCAGCGCTTGCCAGTGGTGCCTTGCAGCCTCCAGCAGCCTGAAAGTGCCGACCACATTGGTCTGGATGAAGTCTTCCGGTCCGTGGATCGAGCGGTCCACATGCGACTCGGCGGCAAAGTTGACGATGGCGCGTGGTTGGTGCTCGGTCAACAGGCGAGAAACCAGCGCGCTGTCGCCGATGTCGCCCTGCACAAACACATGGCGCGCATCGCCCTGCAAGCTGGCCAGGTTGTGCACGTTGCCGGCGTAAGTCAGTTTGTCCAGGTTGACCACGCCTTCGCCGCTGCCGCGCAGCCAGTCAAGCACAAAGTTGGCGCCAATGAAGCCGGCGCCGCCGGTGACAAGGATCATGGAAAGTAGTCCGTTCAAGCTGCCAGAGGCAAAGGGGTGGATTATCCCACCGGGCTTTTGCTGTCAAGCGGCAGGCTTGGTCCCAAGGCGGGCCCGCCGAGCGACCGCGCTACGGTCGGGTTGCCCTGAAACACCGCACCCGCCTCCTGTGCCAAGGCAGCCAGGCAAGCGTCAGGCAGCGGTTAAAGTACCTTCCCAAGCGCAACAAAAACAGCAGACACACGGCCTGCACGCTGCCTGCATGGCACCCCGAATTTGCTGCCGGGTGCGCACCTTCAGGCAGTGCGGCGATGCACAGGCAGATTCGCCTTCGGGCTCCCGGCCCGGTTTGCATCCTGCCAGTCTGCACAGGAGACCCCCGACACCATGGCGCAATGGAATTCTTGCCCCTTTGCCCTCGCACACCACTACGACACTGCGGGGTTGCACACTGCGTGGGCGCAGCTGCACGCGGGCGACGCCCTGCCCTGGCCGTCCGATCCGGCCGTGCAGGCAGCCTGGGTGCTGTTCCACAACGGCCAGTTCGAGCAAGCAGTCCAGGCCGGTCTGCTGGCCGGCAGTGCCGGCCTGAACGTGGCCAACCGGGCCACGGCGGTGTATGCCAACTACCTGGAGACAGGAGAAAAACAGCGCCTTGAACTGTACTGGCAGGTGGCCCAGCGTGCAGCAGCACAGGCCCAGGCCGAACCCGACAACGCCAGCGCCTGGTACTGGCAGGCCAATGCGCTCGGGCGCTACAGCCAGGGCATCAGCGTGGCCAAGGCCCTGGCGCAAGGACTCGGCAGCAAGGTCAAGACCGCCCTGGAGCGCACCATTGCCCTGGCACCGCGCCATGCCGAAGCGCGTGCCGTGCTGGGCGCGTTCCATGCGGAAATCATCGACAAGGTGGGTCCGCTGGTGGGCGGCATGACCTATGGCGCCAAAAAGAACGTGGGGCTGCAGCTGTTTGAAGAAGCATTGCGCATCAACCCGCGCTCCGTCCTGGCGCGCGTGGAATATGCCCGGGCGCTGGTGATGCTGGAAGGCGAGCGGCGCTTGCCGCAGGCCACCGCGCTCTACCGGCAGGCCGCGCAAAGTGCGCCGCTGGACGCGGCAGAGCAGCTGGACGTGGCGCTGGCACGCACCGAACTGCAGGATTGAAGCAACAAACTGCCCGCTGCCACTGCACTGTGGCCAGCGTTGCCGGGACAAGGCAATTCCCCGCCGGACGCTGGAACTACGGCAGAGGTGGCCGAGGTCGCCGATCTGAAACGGTTGAAGCGTCAGCAGCAGCAAGGCTGCGCCAAGCAGCGGCCAAAGCCGGTCACTTGCCGCCGTAGCGGTGCGCCGCAATCTCCAGCAGGCCGTCAAAGATCAGGTTGTCCACCAGCTCGAAGGGGCGCGTCATGCTGGGCGCCATTTTCCAGCCGGCGCCGCCGGTCATCATGCACACCGGCTCCTCGCCGCAGTGGCGCGCCAGGTGCTGCACCATGCACTCGACCGCGCCGGCAATGGCGTAGGTGCCGCCGCTGGTGAGGGCGTCGCTGGTGTTGGTGGGAAAGGGTCGCACTTCGCCGGTGGGCACATGCAGGCCGGCGGTGCCCGACTCCAGCGCGCGCAGCATGATGCCGTGGCCCGGCAAAATCAAACCGCCCAGAAAGGTGCCGTCGGTGTGCACCGCTTCGACCGTGACCGCCGTGCCCACCATGACGACGATGAGCGGGCGCGCCGGCCCGCGCGCGAGCAGGTGGTGGCGGGCGCCGATCATGGCCACCCAGCGGTCGCACCCCAGGCGCGAGGGGTGGTCGTAGCCGTTGCGCAGCCCGGCCTCCTGCGCCGACGACACCACCCAGTGGGCCGACACGTCCCACAGCTCGTCCATCTGCTCGACCACGCGGCGCTTGACCGCGTCGCCTGCCACCACGCAGCCAAGAACGCGCGTGGGCGCCGGCAATCGCGCCCATGCGCCTTCGGCCAGATGATCGATGTGGTCAAGAAATTCGGCGCCTTGCGACAGCAGGGCGGCGCCACGGTCGGGACTCTGGTACAGCGCCCATTTCAGGCGGGTGTTGCCAACGTCGATGGCCAGAAATGTCATGCGCAAAAGGTCCGGGGTTGGGGCAGTGGTCTGCAGCCGGGGGGCTGCGTCTGGCCAGCGCCGTTGGGATGCGCGCATTGTGGCAGAGCTGCATGACGCGCCTTTTGCCGACAAGCGGGGGCCGGTGCGGGCACTACAGTAGGCACTCCAGTTCACAACACAAGGAGTCTTCCATGGGTCTTTTCAGTTTCATCAAGGATGCGGGCGAAAAATTGTTTGGCGGCAAGGAAGCCCATGCGGCCCCTGCGCCGGCAGGCGGCGCAGCCCCGGCGGCTGCGGCCCCGTCGCAGACCGACCTGAACGCCCGGGCGGCGCAGGCGATTGAAAAATACGTGAATTCGCAGAACCTGGGCGCCAGCGATGTGGACATCAGCTACGACGGCGGCGCCGGCAAGGTGACCGTCAAGGGCACGGCGCCCACGCAGGCCATCAAGGAAAAGGTCACCCTGTGCTGCGGCAACGTGGCCAGCGTGACCAGCGTGGAAAACCAGATGACGGTCACCAACCCCGA
>JAGOCN010000003.1:0-13367 GCA_017998735.1 Giesbergeria sp. | reverse complement strand
CACCTCACCCCTGGCGCCAGGGCAGTCCGCTGTGGCGCCAGCCGCCAACATGGCCGCGCTGGCCCTGGCCGTCGGGCATGCCTTCAAAGCCGTCCAGGATGTTGTAGGCCTCCAGCCCCAGGGCGGTGGCGCGCTGCGCCGCCGCCACCGAGCGCACACCGCTGCGGCACAGCAGGACCACCTTGCGCTGCGGCGGCACGGCAGCGCGCAGCTGGTCGTCAAAATCCGCGTTGGCCGCCATGCCGGGCCACTGCTTCCAGGCCACCGGCACGGCGCCGGGCACCTGCCCCACCCATTCACGCTCGGCATCGGTGCGCACATCGACCAGCACCGCTGTGCCGTCCTGCACCCACTGCCAGGCCAGCTGCGGCGAGACATCGCCGGCATAGCCTTCGGCAGCGCGCGGGGCCTGCAGCGGGGCGGCGTCCGCGTCCTGGCGCAGCAGGCCGGAGCGCAGGTTGGCCGGCACCGCCTCGTCGATGCGCGCCGGGCGCGGCAGGTTCAGGCCGTCCATCAGCGCGGCAAATTCGGCTGCGCTGCGGCCGGCCACGCGGGCATTGCCGGCTTTTTCCGCGCCGATGCTGGAATGGCTGCGGCCCTGGTAGTCGTGCCCCGGCCAGACGGTGGTGCCGTCCGGCAGCGCAAACAGCACCTCGGTGATGCTGCGGTACAGCGCCTGCGCGTCGCCCGACTGGAAATCGGTGCGGCCGCAGCCGTTGATCAGCAAGGTGTCGCCGGTGAACACATGGTCGCGCCACAGGTACGACATGCTGCCTGCGGTGTGGCCCGGCGTGTGCAGCGCGCGCAATTGCTCGCCGCCAAAGTCCAGCGTGTCGCCCGGCTGCAGCTGCATGGCCGCAGTGCCGATGCCGCAATCGGCTGGCGCCGCCGTGCGCGCGCCGGTGTGCTCGGCCAGCATGCCGGCGCTGGTGATGTGGTCGGCATGGGCATGGGTTTCCAGCGTCCAGCGCAGCACCAGGCCATGGGCCTGCAGCACCGCCAGGTCGCGCTCCAGCTGCGTGTCCACCGGGTCGATCAGCACCGCCTCGCGCGTGGCCGGGTCGTGCAGCAGGTAGGTGTAGGTGCTGGAGGCAGGGTCGAAGAGTTGCAGGGGAATCATGGCGATGGTGTTTTCAAGAAGAGCGGAAACGGTGCGCGGACAGCCTGCGCAGCCGGTGCGCAAGCTTCGGACCATTGTGGCCGGCACACCCGGCCCGTCAAGCGCGCCTGGCAGCAGCCCCGCACAGAGAAGCACAGCACAGCACAAAAATACAGCCAAAATAGCCTCCAGCGCTTGCCCAACCTGCGCCAGCAGCTATTAAAAAAATAGCATCAGACTTCCCAGTTCGGCACGGCCGTATCGCGCAGGCGGCGGCGCAGCGCGGCGTGGTCGGGCAGCACGCTGGCGACCACAGCCCAGAAGCGCGGGCTGTGGTCCATCACGCGCAGGTGTGCCAGCTCGTGCACCACCACACAGTCCAGCACCTCCGGCGCGCAGTGCAGCAGGCGCCAGTTCAGCCGGATGGAGCCGTCCGCCCGGGCGCTGCCCCAGCGCGTGCGTGCACTGGTCAGGCCCAGCCGCTGCCACTGCACGCCCAGCAGCGGCGCGAAATGGTCCAGCCGTGCGCTGAAATGCGCCCGCGCCTGGCGCAGCATCCAGGCATGGACGGCGCGGCGCAGCGCGGCCGCCTGCAGTTCGGCCGGCACGCCGCCTGGTGCTTGTGGCGCTCCTGCCGTTCCCGCTGCTTCTGGTGTTTCTGGTGCGCCTGGGGTGCGCCGCGCCGGCAGGCAGATGCGCAGCTCCCAGCCGGGGCCGCCGTCGGCCGGCGGCTGCAGCACGCCGCCGGCCGGCGCGGCCGGGTCCAGGCGCACGCGCAGCACCGTGCCCAGGTACGGCAGCATGGCGCCGTCCTGCCAGACGGGGCCGGCCTGCGCTTGGCGCATGGCGCGTGTGCGGGTGTCGTTCAGCTTGCGCACGATCCAGCCGGCTTTGCTGCGCACCGCGCTGTCCACGGCAGACAGCGCCAGCCGGGTGGGCGCACGCACCACCAGCCCGGCCGCGCTGACCGTGAAACCGATGCTGCGCCGGGGCGTGCGCTCCAGTGCAAAGGCCACCAGAACAGGGACCGGTGGTGCGTGCAGCGTCTCCGGGCTGTCCGGCCCCTGCACCGCCAGCAGCAGTTCACGGCAGGCCTGCGGGTGGCGAAATTCCTGCACTGTGGCAGCGGCAGCGGCGCCAGTGCCGACAGCAGAGGCGGCAGGCACCGGCAACATGGGCAACATGGGCAACATGGGCAACACGGTTGGCACGGGTGGCAGCACGGGCCGGGTGGGTGCAGGCTGCGACACAGCGGTTTGCGCACCCGCTTCTTCAGGCGCCACCGGCATGGCAGGGGCACCAGGCAATGCAGGCACATGGGGAACGAAGATCCTAGATGCTCTCATTTCAGGAGCTGCTGGCGCAATCCCCGCCTGCGCTGGAGGCACTTCTGGCTTGTTTTTTTCTGCGCCCACAGTGGGGTCTGGCAGCACCGGCAAGGGCGGTGCGGCAAAGAAATCCAGCACCAGTTGCATCAAAGGCATGGCGGCACGCGAAATGGAAAATGGTGAAACCGTTCAGCCTGCGCCGGCGCAGCCCATGGCAGGCGCCAGGTGCAGGTCAACGGGCGATGCGCCCTGGTGCGTGTCCAGCACCGGCGGCCCTGCTCAGGGCGTGCCTGTTGTGGCAGTGCTGGTTGAACTGGCAGGGCTGGCAGGGCTTGCCGCTGTGGCCGGCACTGCACTGGCGGCCAGCAGGCTTTCGGCAAAGGCGGCCAGATCGGCATGCACCTGCACGCCCGGCGGCCATGCGCCTTCGCCCAGCGGCGCCAGCGGGTCCAGGTGCGCCGACTGGCCGGTGCACACCAGGTGCAGCGGCGCGCCCAGGGCAGCGCCGGCCGAAAGGTGCGCGGCGCAGCTGCCCACCACCGGTACATTGCGCGGCTCGACGCCGTAGCGCTCGCAGATCTGCTCCAGCAGGCCGGGCGCGGGCTTGCGGCAGCTGCACCCCGCGTCGGCCGCGTGCGGGCAATAGAACACCGCGTCGATGCGGCCGCCCACGGCCACCAGCTGCCGGTGCATGCGCGCATGGATGGCGTTGAGCGCTGCCATGTCGAACACGCCGCCGCCCAGGCCGGGCTGGTTGGTGGCTACCGCCACGCGCCAGCCGGCGTGGTTCAGGCGCGCCACGGCTTCCAGCGCGCCGGGCAGCGCGTTCCAGTCGTCGGGGTCGCCAATGTAGGTTTCGCCGACATAGGTGTCATCGCCCAACGCGTTGAGGGTGCCGTCGCGGGAAAGGATGGCCAGTTTCATCATGGCGCGATTATCGAAGCGGGCGCTGCGGGCCGCTGGCGGGCAGCGCAATTGCCACCGGCGTGGGGGACAACGGCAAGACGGCGCCATGTTCCAGAGCCACGGCCTGCAGCGGAAATTCCCTGCCTGCCTGTGCCTGCGCCCGCACCTGCAGCTGCACCGGGCCGGGGGACGACAGCGCCCGCCAGCCGGTCACGAACAGGCCCTGGTAGCGCCCGCGCGACCAGTTCAGCACCAGGCGCTGGCCGTGCCGCCAGCCGGCGGCCTGCGGGTCGTCCACCAGCACCTGCTGGGGCTGCGCCAGCGAATGCACGTTCAGCACCAGCAGCGTGCCGCCGGGCCCGCGCGTGCTGGGCGCCTTGGCGCGGCTGCCGATGACCTGCGCCGGCACCGATGGCAGTGGCTCTGCACCGCGCACGTTCAGGTCGCGCCGCACCAGCCCGGCCGCGCCCGCCAGGCACAGCGCCACCCAGGCCACGCCCAGCGCACGCGCCGTGCGGCGCGGGCCCAGGCGCCGGCGCGCCCACAGGGCCAGCACCAGCACCAGCAGGGCGGCCAGCAACACGCGCAGTGCTGGCTGCAGCACCGTCCAGACGTCCGGCGACGGCTCGAAAGGGGTCAGCGGCAGCAGCACCACCTGCGCGCCGCGCTCTTGCAGCCAGGCCAGCACCCAGCCCAGCCCCACCAGCAGCGCCGGGGGGGCAAACAGCACCCAGGCGGTGCGCTGCGCATTCACCGCGCCCGAAGCGCCTGCTGCTGCAGCTTGGCGGGCGGCCGCGCCAGAGGCAGGTGCGGCAGCGGCTGCTGCTTCTGCCGGTACGGCACCGGGCGCCTCGGCACCGGGCACGCCGGCCGGCACAACGGAAGGGGGTGTCTTGTCAGCGTCGGTCATGGGGATGGAAGGCGTTTGACGCTGCACAGGGGTTGCAAGAAGCCCAGGCAGCTCAGGCCGCCAGGCGCGAAAGGTCGGCAACGCGGTTCATGGCGTTGTGCAGCACCGTCAGCAGGCCCTGGCGGTTCAGGCGCAAATCGAGCTGCTCGGCGTTCACCATCACGTCGTCAAAGAAGGCATCGACCGGCGCGCGCAGCACGGCCAGCGTCTGCAGGCTGGCGGTGTAGTCGCCCGCGTCAAACTGCGCATTGGCTTCGGGCACAAAGCGCTGCAGCGCGGCAAACAGGTCCTGCTCGGCCTGCTCGTGCAGCAGATCCGGGTTGACATGCGCGTCCACCGGGCCGGCTTTTTTCAAAATGTTGCCAATGCGCTTGTTGGCAGCGGCCAGCGCGGGCGCCTCGGGCAGCGCGGCAAAAGCGCGCACCGCCGCCAGACGCTGCGGCACCTGTGCCAGCCGCTGCGGGCGCAGCGCCAGCACGGCGTCCACTTCCTGCGCGCTGTAGCCCTGCTCGCGCAGGGAGCCGGCCAGGCGGTCATAAAAAAATTCTTTCAACGCTGCTTGTGAAGCTTCATCAGCTGTCCGTTTGGAGTACCCATAGGCAACCACTCCACCTTTACCGCTTTCCTTCAATGCAGCTGAATCCCGCTTGCCCTGCGCTTCATTCCAAGCAATTTGAATGGATTCATCTTCGTATACGTGCCAGGCTGCACTCAAGAGTGAATCCAAATTCAGTGGCAGATTCTTTTCCACCAGCATCCGAATCACGCCCAGCGCATGCCGGCGCAGCGCGAACGGGTCGCGGTCGCCGGTTGGCAGGTTGCCGATGCCGAACATGCCGACCAGCGTTTCCAGCTTGTCGGCCAGCGCCACCACCACGCCCACGTTCTCGCGCGGCAGCGCGTCGCCCGAAAAGCGCGGCTTGTAATGGTCTTCGATGGCGCGCACCACCTCGTGCGGCAGGCCGTCGTTTTCCGCGTAGTAGCGGCCCATGGTGCCTTGCAGCTCCGGAAACTCGCCCACCATGTCGGTCAGCAGATCGGTCTTGGCCAGCAGCGCGGCCGAATCGACACACGACAGCAGGTAGTCCTCGGCCAGCGCGCCGTCGTGCGACTGCAGCGCCGGGTTGTTGTCCGCCAGGGCATCGAACAACCGGATGGCAATGGCCTTGGCAATGGCGCGCACGCGCTCGACGCGCTCGCCCTGGGTGCCCAGCCTGTTGTGGTAGACCACCCTGGACAGGCCTTCGACACGCGACAGCAGCGTTTTCTTGCGGTCCTGGTCAAAGAAGAACTTGGCATCCGCCAGGCGCGGGCGGATCACGCGCTCGTTGCCGCCAATCACCAGGCTGGCATCCTCGGGCGTGATGTTGCTGACCACCAGAAACCGGTGCGTCAGCCGGCCCTCGGCGTCCAGCAGCGGAAAGTACTTCTGGTTGGCCTTCATGGTCAGGACCAGGCACTCCTGCGGCACGTCCAGAAATTCCTTTTCAAATTCGCACACCAACACATTGGGCCGCTCGACCAGCGCGGTCACCTCGTCCAGCAGCGCCGGGTCGTCAATGGCGCGGGCGCCCTCGCCCACTTTGGCAGCGGCGGCCTGCAGCTGGCGCGCAATCTCGGCGCGGCGCTCGGTGAACGAGGCAATCACCGCGCCTTCGTCCCGCAGCTGTGCGGCGTAGCTGTCGGCGCTGTGCAGCACCACCGGGTCCACGGCGGCTTCAAAACGGTGGCCGTGCGTGGCGTTGCCAGCGTGCAAGCCCAGCGCGGTGACCGGCACCACGCTGCTGCCATGCAGCGCCACCAGCCCGTGCGCCGGGCGCACAAAGCTCACGCTGCTCCAGCCGGGCATGTCGCAGCCGGCGGCCAGCTGGTAGCGCATCACTTTGGGGATGGGCAACTTGGCCAGTGCTTCGTCCAGCGCCTTTTGCAGGCCTTCGGCCAGCGTGGCACCGCGTGCGGTGCTGTGGTGGAACAGGGCGTCGGCCTTGCCGTCGGGCGCGCGCTGCAGCGCGGCCACGGCGCGGGCCGGGTCGCTCACGTCGGCGCCGACGGCAGCAAGTTTTTTCAGCAGCGCGGGTGTGGCATTGCCGGCAGCGTCCAGGCCCACCGCCACCGGCATGAGCTTGTGCGACTGCGCCCTGTCGGCCGCCTGCGGCGCCACCGCCGTGATGTGCGCGGCCAGCCGGCGCGGCGAAGCGTAGGCGGTCAGTTGCGCGCCGGCAGCCGCCAGACCCTGGGCCTGCAACTGCGCCAGCAGCACGCTGCCAAAGGCGTCGCCCAGTTTTTGCAGCACCTTGGGCGGCAGTTCTTCGATAAACAGTTCAACAAGAAGGTTTTGGGTGGTCATAGGGGCTTGGGCTCGCAGGCGGTGTAGTGCAGCACCGCAGGAAAAGGGTCATAGAAGTGGTGCAGAAGGGCGCGCCACTCTTGGTACTGGGCAGACTCGCGAAAGCCCACGGTGTGGTCTTGCAGGGTGTTCCAGCGCACCAGCAGCACGCACTGGTGATCGTCCTCAATGCAGCGCTGCAACTCATGGCCCTGGTAGCCGTGCATGCAGGCAATGATGGACCGGGCTTGACCAAACGCCTGCTCAAATGCCTCAGTTTGGCCAGGCCGGATTTGCAGCGTGGCAACTTCGAGAACCATCAGGCGGCTTTCTTCTGTTGCTGCTGCTGCTGCTGTTGCTGCTTCTCAGCCTTGGCCAGGTCGGCCAGCACCTCGTCGGCCCAGGCACGCGGCGCCATCGGAAAACCCAGCCGGGCGCGGCTGTCGAGGTAGGCCTTGGCCACGGCGCGCGCCAGGTTGCGGATGCGGCCAATGAACGCAGCGCGTTCGGTCACGGAAATGGCGCCGCGCGCGTCCAGCAGGTTGAAGCTGTGGGCAGCCTTCAGGACCTGCTCATAGGCCGGCAGCGCCAGCTGCTCGGCGATCAGGTGCTGGGCCTGCCTTTCGTGCGCGCTGAAGGCGGTGAACAGAAAATCGGCATCGGCATGCTCGAAGTTGTAGGTGGACTGCTCCACCTCGTTTTGCTTGTACACATCGCCATAGCTCAGCTTGCTGCCGTCGGCGCCTTCGGTCCAGGTCAGGTTGTAGACGTTGTCCACGCCCTGCAGGTACATCGCCAGGCGCTCCAGGCCGTAGGTGATCTCGCCCGTGGCGGGCTTGCAGTCAATGCCGCCGACCTGCTGGAAGTAGGTGAACTGCGTCACCTCCATGCCGTTCAGCCACACCTCCCAGCCCAGGCCCCAGGCGCCCAGCGTGGGGTTTTCCCAGTCGTCTTCTACAAAGCGGATGTCGTTCTTTTTCAGGTCAAAGCCGAGCGCCTCCAGCGAGCCCAGGTACAGCTCCAGAATGTTTTCCGGCGCGGGTTTCAGCACCACCTGGTACTGGTAGTAGTGCTGCAGGCGGTTGGGGTTTTCGCCGTAGCGGCCGTCTTTGGGGCGGCGGCTGGGCTGCACATAGGCGGCCTTCCACGGCTCGGGCCCGAGCGCCCGCAAAAACGTGGCGGTGTGCGAAGTCCCGGCGCCCACTTCCATGTCATAAGGCTGCAAAAGCGCGCAGCCCTGCGCGTCCCAGTAGGACTGGAGCTTCAGGATGATTTGCTGGAAGGTCAACATGCGTGGTGCGGCGCGGCGCAAGCCGCGCGGAAGGAAAGTCAGGGCAAGGGGTGCGCGCATTGGACAGCGCACAAGCGAAAGATTCTACGGGCCACCCCCCAATGCATTGGCCCGGCAGCCCCGAAGGGTGGCCGGGCCAGTGCGGGGGAAGCGAGGTTGCAGGGCGAAGCGTCTGGCTTTGCCGCCGCTTACGCGCCATCCCAGCGGCGCAGCACCAGGCTGGCGTTGGTGCCGCCAAAGCCGAAGCTGTTCGACAGCGCGGTGCGGATGGGTGCATCGACCGTTTCGCGCACCAGCGGCATGCCTTCGGCAGCGGGCTCCAGCGTCTCGATGTTGGCCGAGCCGGCAATGAAACCCTGCTGCAGCATCAGCAGGCAGTAAATGGCTTCCTGCACGCCGGTGGCACCCAGCGAATGCCCGGTCAGCGACTTGGTGGAAGAAAACGGCGGAATCGCATCGCCAAACACCGTCTTGATGGCGCGCAGTTCGGGCACGTCACCCACTGGGGTGGAAGTGCCGTGGGTGTTGATGTAGTCAATGGGCGCGTCCAGCCCTTCAATGGCTTGGCGCATGCAGGCAATGGCGCCGTCGCCCGACGGGGCGACCATGTCGGCACCGTCGGACGTGGCGCCAAAACCAATGACTTCGCCCAGAATGGTGGCGCCACGCGCCAGCGCATGCTCCAGGCTTTCCAGCACCACGGCGCCGCCGCCGCCCGACAGCACAAAGCCGTCGCGGTTTGCGTCGTAGGCGCGGGACGCTTTTTCGGGCGTGTCGTTGTAGGCGCTGGACATGGCGCCCATGGCGTCAAACAGCAGGCCCATGCCCCAGGTGACTTCTTCGCCGCCGCCGGCAAACATGACATCCTGCATGCCCCAGGCAATCTGCTGCGCGGCCGCGCCAATGCAGTGCGCCGACGTGCTGCAGGCCGAGGTGATGGAGTAGTTGATGCCCTTGATGGCAAAGTTGGTCGACAGGCAGGCCGAGACGGTGGAACTCATGCAGCGCGTGACCTGGTACGGCCCGACGCGGCGGATGCCCTTGGCGCGCAGGATGTCGGCGGCCTCGATCTGGTTGGCCGGTGAACCACCGCCCGATCCCATGATCAGGCCGGTGCGCGGGTGCGACACCTGGTCGGGCGTGAGGCCGGAAGCGGCAATGGCGTCGGCCAGCGCAATGTGCGCGTAGGCGGCCGCGTCGCCCATGAAGCGCAGCTGCTTGCGGTCGATGCGCTCTTCCAGGTTGATTTGCGGTACGCCGGCCACCTGGCTGCGCATGTTCAGTTCAGCGAACTGCGGCATGGCGCGGATGCCGGAGCGGCCCTCGCGCAGCGACTGGGTGACGGTGTCATTGTCGTTGCCAATGCACGAGACGATGCCCGTGCCCGTGATGACGACGCGTTTCATCATGCGGACTCTCCTTGCGTGGCAGCGCCTGCGGGTGCTGCGTTGTCTTCCCTTTTGAACAGGCCGACGCGCAGGTCGTTGGCCACGTAAATCTCTTTGCCATCGACCAGCAGGCGGGCGTCGCCAATGGCCATCACCAGTTTGCGCTTGATGACGCGCTTGATGTCGATTTCATAGGTCACCAGCTTGGCGTCGGGGCCGACTTCGCCGGTGAATTTCACTTCGCCCGCGCCCAGGGCGCGGCCCTTGCCGGGCAACTGCAGCCAGGTGAGGTAAAAGCCGATCAGCTGCCACATGGCGTCCAGCCCCAGGCAGCCGGGCATGACCGGGTCGCCCTGAAAATGGCAGGCAAAAAACCACAGGTCGGGGCGCACGTCAAGTTCGGCGCGGATCTTGCCCAGGCCGTGTTCGCCGCCGTCGGCGTCAATGTGCGTGATGCGGTCGAACATCAGCATCGGCGGCAGCGGCAGACGCCCGCTGTCGGGAAGGAACAGTTTGCCCTCGCCCGAAGCGATCAGTTGTTCGTAGGTAAAGGAATCTGCCATGTTCAATCGTGCTCCAGAACCGCGGCCTGGGGCCGCCTCTCTATGGGGTGGGTGCGCGCCGTGCGCAGGGGGTTCGTTTTTTTGTGCCATTGCCATTATCAAGGCATGCCGCCCTGCCCCTGTGCCAGCGGAGGCGCCGTATGGCCGTGCTGGCGTGCACGGCGGGAATGCAGGGCGGCGGCCAGCAGCACCAGCAGGGCGCCGCCCCACAGTGGCCACAGCCCCCAGCGCGACACCCAGAAAGCATACGGCGTGGGCGCGCCGCTGCGCCCCTGCACCTGGCCCAGCAGCACGCCCCGGCGGTCGCGTGGCAATTGCTGCAGCACGCTGCCGCGGTGGTCGATGATGGCCGTGGCGCCGGTGTTGGTGGCACGCACCATGGGCCGCTCGAACTCCAGGGCGCGCATGCGGCTGATGGCCAGGTGCTGGTCAATCGCCAGCGTGTTGCCGAACCAGCCGATGTTGCTCAGGTTGACAAACACCGTTGGCGCGCTGGCCGGGTCGGCAAAGCGGGCGCCCAGTTCTTCGCCAAACAGATCCTCGTAGCAGATGTTGGGCGCCAGCCGCTGGCCGCGAAACACGAACGGCGGCTGCACCAGCGCGCCCCGGCTGAAATCGCCCAGCGGAATGTGCATCAGCTCGGTGAACCAGCGAAACAGCGGCGGAATGAATTCGCCAAACGGCACCAGGTGGTGCTTGGCATAGCGGTAGGGCTGCGGCGCGCCGGGTTTCCAGCCCAGCACCGCGTTGGTGTAGCCGCTTTCCATGCTGCCCAGCGGAATGCCGACCAGCGCGGCCTGGCCGCCCTGTCCGCCCTGTCCGCCCTGGCCACTGTCTGCCTCCTGGGTGTAGCGCTGCGTGACCGCGTTCAGGTAGCCCGGCGGCAGCTGGTCGGGCAGCAGGGCAATCGCGGTTTCGGGCGCCACCACCAGCTGCGCCTCGGCGCTGCGCAGCTGCTCGCCATACCACTGCAGCGCCATCGGCACGCCGCTGCCAGGCTGGAATTTCTCGTCCTGGGGAATGAAACCCTGCAAGAGCGCCAGCGTGAGCGGTGCGGCGGTGGCGGCATTGGTTTCGGGCAGGTCCAGGGCGCGCTGGCGCTGGGCGTGCAGTGCCAGCAGCGTGGCCCCCACAACAGCCACCAGCGCCCAGGCGCGCAGGTTGCGAACGTCGCTCTGCCGCACCTGCGCCAGCAGCATTGCCAGCACCGCCGCCACAAATCCCAGGCCGTAGACGCCCGCGCTGCGCGCCAGCGCTGCCAGCGGCCCGTCCACATGCGCATAACCGCCGGCGCCCCACGGAAACCCGGTCCACCAGATGCCACGGGCCAGTTCGGCCAGCAGCCAGCATGCTCCGAAAACGATAGCTGCCAGCGCACGGCTGGTATGCGCCAGAGTGCAAAAAAGCCCCAAAGCAGCTGCATAGTAAGTGGCCAGAAACGCCGCCAGCCCCACGATGGCCAGCACCGCCAGCGGCGCGGCCAGACCGCCATAGGTGTGCAGCGAAATGAACAGCCACCAAAAGGTGCCGGTCAGCCAGGCGGTGGTGAACACCAGCGCCAGTGCCGCGCCGCGCCGGGGCGCTGTGCCCGGCCGCACCAGCCAGGCCAGGCCGGCCAGCGACAGCAATTGCAGCCACCAGGCCGGTGCGCCGCTGCCGGGCAGCGCCAGGGACGCCGCCTGCGCCAGCCCGGCGCCCAGCGCCAGCGCCCAGTGCCAGGGCGCGGCCACCAACGGCGCAGTGCCGGGGCCGGCCTGCACGCTGGACCGCTGCGCGCGCGCGTGGTGCGGCAGCAGGGCAGCCGTCTGCCGCATCAGGCGGAAGGGTTGGCCAGCGGCACGGCAGGCAGCGTGCCGTCTGCCAGCGGCACCACCGCCACCTTGAACCAGCGCACCGCACCGCCCTTGGTGTGCAGCACCACAAAATGCAGGCCGCCGAGCTGCAGGTGCTCGCCGCGCTTGGGCACATGGCCCATTTCGTGGGCGATCAGCCCGCCGATGGTTTCAAACTCGTCCTCGGGGTCGCTGGGGTCCAGCGCCACGCCAAAGGCCTCGGCCACGCGCTCCACCGGCGTGTTGCCGCTGACGCGGTAGGTGCTGTCGGCCAGCGCAAAGATGTCGCCCTCGTCTTCGGGAATGTCGAATTCGTCCTCGATTTCGCCAACGATTTCTTCCAGCACGTCCTCGATGGTGGCCAGCCCCGCCACGCGGCCGAACTCGTCGATGACGATGGCCAGGTGGTTGCGGTTGCTGCGAAAGTCGCGCAGCAGGTCGTTCAGCCCCTTGGTTTCGGGCACGAACACCGCCGGGCGGAGCAGCGCACGGATGTGGTGCTCAGGGGCGCGCTGCAATTTCAAAAGGTCTTTGGCCAGCAGGATGCCGATGATGTTTTCGCGCTCGCCCTGGTA
The DNA here is from genome assembly GCA_017998735.1 of Giesbergeria sp. Lineage (GTDB taxonomy): Bacteria > Pseudomonadota > Gammaproteobacteria > Burkholderiales > Burkholderiaceae_C > Simplicispira. Next base: position 1,149 of record JAGOCN010000003.1, on the reverse strand, counting down.
CACCGGAAAGCGCGAGTGCGCGGTGTGGATGACCATCCTCAGCAGCTCGTCAAACGGTGCGTCGATGTCCACCAGGTCCATGCGCGGGGCCGCCACCATGACATCGCCCACCGTGCGGTCGGCCATGCGGATGACGCGCTCGAGCATGATGCGCGACTCGGCGCTGATGACCTGGTTGTCCTCGGCACTGCCCAGGATGGCAATGATCTCGTCGGCCGAATCGGGGCCGGGGTGGATGAATTCGACAACCTTCTGCAAAAAGGTGCGCTTGTCTTCTTTTTCAGGGTAGCGCGAAGGGTGTGGGTCAGACACAGCCGGGGGGTGCAGGACGTGCGGTAGTGGAACAGCGCCCTAGGATAACGGATTGGCCTGCCAGGCCAGAGGGCGGCGCGGCTGCAGCGCATGCGCTTCCTGCGCTCCCTGCAATCTCTGCAGCCGCCCCGGTCCACCGGCAGCATCTGGCCCGGCCCCGGCCTGGGGCAAGCCGTTTCGCACACTGGCGGCAAGGCGTCACAGTTGCTGGGCAATCTTTTTCAGGCAGTAGTCGGCTTCGGCAAACTGCTGGCCCAGCAGCTGGACCATGTGCGTGTCCATGTTGGCCGGGGGCAGTTCCAGAAAGGCCTCGGACTCGGGGCCTTCGCGGTGCACCAGGGCGCCGGCATTGCGGGCAATCTTCAGCATGGCGGTGTTGGTCGACAGCGCATGGATGAACACCATGTTCACACCGTCGTTGCGCGCATTCACGATGGCGCGGTCAAACAGCCGGGCGCCAAAGCCGCGGCCGCGCGCATGGTGCAGCACCGAGACGCCAAACTCGGCGCAATGCGGGTAGTCGGGGTGCACGGACGGCGCCAGGTGCGCCAGGGCAATCAGCTCCAGCCGCCGGTTGAAGACGCCGAAGATCTCGTCCCGCTCGAAATCGAGGCTGTCCGCGTACAGCGCAATCTGCCCGTCGCTGGCGGCATAGCCAAAGCGCAGGTAGCGGTCGTTCGCGTCGAGCGCCAGCAGGTGGCTGGCGATGCGCTCGCGGTGTCGGGGGCCGAGGGAGCGGATGGGCACCGCCACCAGGGGTTTTTCAGGCTTTGACCCGGTTGAAGAAGCATCGCCGGTTGCCCGGTCGCTCGCTGGTGACAGCAGGTCGATGCTGTT
>JAGOCN010000130.1 GCA_017998735.1 Giesbergeria sp. | reverse complement strand
ATAAAGTGCTTTGCCCACAGCCTGCAGGCTTGTTTTTCCCCTGTCACCAAGGAACACCACACCATGTCCAAGCTCACCACCGCCGCCGGCGCCCCGGTACCTGACAACCAGAACTCCCTGACCGCTGGCCTGCGCGGGCCGATGCTGTTGCAGGACGTCTGGCACCTGGAAAAGCTGGCCCACTTTGCCCAGGAAGTGATTCCCGAGCGGCGCATGCACGCCAAGGGCTCGGGCGCGTTTGGCCACTTCACGGTGACGCACGACATCACGCAGTACAGCAAGGCCAAAATTTTCTCGGCCATTGGCAAGAAGACCGAACTGGCGATGCGCTTTTCCACGGTGGCCGGTGAGCGCGGCGCAGCCGATGCCGAGCGCGACATCCGCGGCTTTGCCATGAAGTTCTATACCGAAGAGGGCAACTGGGACCTGGTGGGCAACAACACGCCGGTGTTCTTCATGCGCGATCCGCTGAAATTTCCCGACCTCAACCGCGCCGTCAAGCGCGACCCGCGCACCAACCTGCGCAGCGCCGAGAACAACTGGGACTTCTGGACGCTGCTGCCCGAGGCGCTGCACCAGGTCACCATCGTCATGAGCGACCGCGGCATCCCCCGGTCGTACCGCCACATGCACGGCTTTGGCAGCCACACCTTCAGCCTGCTCAATGCCCACAACGAGCGTTTCTGGGTCAAGTTCCACCTCATCACCCAGCAAGGCATTGACAACCTGACCGATGCCGAGGCCACCGAACTGGTGGGCCGCGACCGCGAAAGTTCCCAGGGCGATCTGCTGGACGCCATCGACCGCGGCGACTTCCCGCGCTGGAATTTGAAAATCCAGGTCATGCCGGAAAAGGACGCTGCCACCTACCACCTCAACCCGTTTGACCTGACCAAAGTCTGGCCGCATGGCGACTACCCGCTGATCGACGTGGGCGTGCTGGAACTCAACCGCAACGCCGAAAACTACTTTGCCGAGATCGAGCAGCTTGCCTTCAACCCCGCCAACGTGGTGCCCGGCATCAGCTTTTCACCCGACAAGATGCTGCAGTCGCGCCTGTACAACTACGGCGACGCGCAGCGCTACCGCCTGGGCGTGAACCACCACCAAATTCCGGTCAACGCCCCCAAATGCCCGTTCCACAGCTACCACCGCGACGGCCGGATGCGGGTGGACGGCAACAACGGCGCTGAAGTCGGCTACGAGCCCAACAGCAAAGGCGCGCTGCAGGAGCAGCCCGATTTCTCCGAGCCGCCGCTGGCGCTGGACGGCGCTGCCGACCGCTGGGACCACCGCGTGGACAGCGACTATTTTTCGCAGCCGGGCAACCTGTTTCGCCTGATGACACCGGCGCAGCAGCAGGTGCTGTTTGACAACACCGCGCGCTCGCTGGGCGGCGCTTCCAGGGCCATCCAGGAGCGCCACATTGCCCACTGCACCCAGGCCGACCCGGCCTATGGCGCGGGCGTGGCCCGGGCGCTGGCAGAGGGCGTGGACACGCCCACGCCCAACAAGGTGGTGTAAAGGCGCCACCGCAGCAGCCCCCGGGCTGCTGCCCGGCCGCCCCCTCCTTCGCCCCGTTCCATCCCTTGCAGCGCAGCGCCTGAAAACGCTGCGCTTTTTTCGTTGCCAAAGCAAACCGTATCATCGGGCGCACCCTTACAAACCCCCATTGCAGGAGACAAGACACGCCATGGCCGACCGCTTTGCCTTTCCCGACCTGAACACGCTGCCCGAAGACATCCAGCAAAAAATACGCGAGGTGCAGGAAAAATCGGGTTTCATTCCCAACGTGTTCCTCGCCTTTGCCCGCCGGCCCGCCGAGTGGCGCGCCTTCTTTGCGTACCACGACGCGCTGATGGACCCCGAGAGCGCAGGCCGCACCAGCAACCTGACCAAGGGCGACCGCGAAATGATCGTCACCACCACCAGCGCGGTCAACCAGTGCCTGTACTGCGTGGTGGCGCACGGTGCGATCTTGCGCATTTACGAGAAAAAGCCCTTTGTGGCCGACCAGGTGGCAGTGAACCACCGCAAGGCCGACATCACGCCGCGCCAGCGCGCCATGCTGGACTTTGCGGTGAAGGTGTGCGAGCGCTCGCACGAGGTGGGCGATGCCGACTTTGAAGCGCTGCACGCCCACGGCTTCAACGACGAAGACGCCTGGGACATTGGCGCCATCACCGCCTTCTTTGGCCTGTCCAACCGCATGGCCAGCTTTGCCGGCATGCAGCCCAACCCCGAGTTCTACCTGATGGGACGGGTGCCACGGCCCAAGTAACGCTATTGTTTTGATAGCTTCTGGCGCATGCTGCACATGCGCTGGAGGTCTTTTTCACTGGTATTTTTGTGGTGCTTGGCTGGGCCTGTAGCTGGTCAGCCCAGACCCCTCTGGTCGGGCGTTGCGTTCCACAGCGCAATCACCCGCGTTTGCGGGTGGCGGGCGGCATGGCCCAGCACGCCCAAGGAAGCAGCGTGCAAAGCAAAATGCCGCCCTGCTTCCAGCGGCAGCCCAATCCACCGCACGGCCAGCGCGGTGCTGAAATGGCCCCATCGGCCTGCGACAGGCTGCCAACGAAAGGCATGCGGCATGAAACGCCTGGAGTTTTGTGTTCTTGCACCGTGGCTTCCACGCTGGCCCCAGGTGCATGCGCCATAGAGTGCTTCGATGTTGCCATTGCAGGTTTTCTCCTTCAAAAAACGCCGGGCGCGCCACCGTCCAAGGAACCTGCAGAAACAGGCATTCCCGTAAAAAAAGAGCCTCTCGGCCTACGCCACCCTCTTTCCATCCAGGTCCATGCTAATGCTCCAGAAGCAAAAAAGGCATGCCCTCATGGGCAACGCGGCATGTACGCCAGTCCATTTGAATTGCAGAAACAGGCCAGGGGTGCAGCCGCTCCAGGCGCGCAATTGCTGTCCAGCAGCCCATGCCACGCCGTGGTTTCGCATAACGGCATTGGCCACAGCCAATCCGACCTGAATGTGTTCAGTGACGATGGCATGAAGGTGCGCCGGACCCACACCACCAACCCCTTGCGGTCTTTCCGCACCCTGGCAATGACCAGCTGCACCGCCATGGTTCTCACCTCTGCGCCAGCCCGTGTGGCGCACCCGGCGTTTGAAACGCCTTGTGTGCCAACCGAAGCCCTGCGCTTCTTGGCGCTCTGCCGCATCTGGACAGGGCAAACCTCTGCGCCCTCTGGCGGGCTGGAAACCCTTCTGTACAGCGCCAGGCTGTCCAGCCCCGTACCTTTGGTGAACGATGGGCGGGAACGCACAGCGTGCGTACAGGTCTACAAGACAGGAGCTTGACAATGCAGATTGGCATGATCGGATTGGGGCGCATGGGCGCCAGCATGACCACCCGGCTGCTGCGCGGAGGGCACGATTGCGTCGTGCACGACCAAAGCCCGCAGGCCGTTCACAGCCTGGTGGCCCTGGGCGCCACCAGCGCCCTGTACCTGCACGAGCTGGTGTCCGCGCTGGCCCGGCCGCGTGCCATCTGGCTCATGGTTCCGGCCGCTGTTGTCGATACGGTGCTGGCCCAGCTGACGCCTTTGTTGAGCCAGGGTGACACCGTGATCGACGGTGGCAATTCCTACTATCACGACGACCTGCGCCGCGCAGCCACCTTGGTACCCCTGGGCATCCACTATGTGGACGTGGGCACCAGCGGCGGCATTGCCGGCCTGGAGCGCGGTTACTGCCTGATGGTGGGCGGCGACGAGGCAGTGCAGCAGCTCGCACCGGTGTTTGAAACGCTGGCGCCGGGCGCCGGAAATTTGCTTCCGACACCAGGGCGCCCTGCAGGTGCTGGCACGGCAGACCGGGGGTGGCTGCACTGCGGACCGCACGGTGCCGGCCACTTTGTCAAGATGGTGCACAACGGCATTGAATACGGAATCATGGCCGCCTATGCCGAGGGCCTGAACATCCTGCACCATGCCAATGTGGGCAAGCGCTCGCATGCGGCAGATGCCGAAACGACGCCGCTGCGGCACCCGGAACATTTCCAGTACGAAATGAACCTGCCGGAAATTGCCGAGGTCTGGCGGCGCGGCAGCGTGATTGGCTCCTGGCTGCTCGACCTGACAGCCGAAGCGCTGGCGGTTGATCCCACACTGGCTGCATTTGAAGGCCGCGTGTCCGATTCCGGCGAAGGCCGCTGGACGGTGCAGGCCGCCATCGACGTGGCGGTGCCGGCACCGGTGCTGAGCGCTGCGCTGTATGCACGCTTTGGTTCGCGCGGCGAAGCAGATTTCGCCAACCGCCTGCAATCGGCCATGCGCCATGAGTTTGGTGGCCACATAGAAAAATCCGCCGCCGCAGCCGTCACCCCCATCCCGCCACTGCCCAAGGACTGACATGGCACACGGTCCAGACCCCTTGGCAGCGCCGTCCGATGCGCTGGTGGTGTTTGGTGCCACCGGTGACCTGGCCCACAAGAAAATCTTTCCGGCGCTGTATGCGCTGCACCAGCGCGGCGCACTGGATGTGCCGGTGATTGGCGTTGCCTCATCCTCCTGGACGCTGGAGCAGTTTCGCGCCCATGCCAGGTCCGGCATCGAGCAGTCGGCTGCGGGCAGCAGCAAGCCCGCCGCCGCCGCACTTGCCGCGCTTGCTTCGTTTCTGGCACTGCTGCGCTACGTGTGCGGCGACTACCAGGACAGCGCCACCTTTGCTGCGCTTGGGCAGGCGCTGGGCAAAGCGCAGCGGCCCGTGCACTGCCTGGCCATTCCGCCAGCGCTGTTTGCCACGGTCATTCGCGGCCTGGGCAAGGCTGGCCTTGCGGCAAACGCCCGTGTCATTGTCGAAAAACCCTTTGGCCGTGACCTGGCGTCGGCGCGCGCACTCAACCAAGTGGCACTGGACGTTTTTCCGGAAAACGCCATTTTTCGCATCGATCACTTTCTGGGCAAGGAAGCGACCATGAACCTGCTGTACTTCCGCTTTGCCAATGCATTCCTGGAGCCCATCTGGAACCGCAACCACATTGCCAGCGTGCAGATCACGCTGGCAGAACAGTTTGGCGTGCAAGGCCGGGGCGGTTTTTACGAAAGCGCCGGCTGCCTGCGCGATGTGGTGCAAAACCACCTGCTCCAGATCGTTGCGCTGCTCGCCATGGAACCCCCTGGAAGCCAGCATTTTTCTGCCGTCGATGCGGAAAAACCCAAGGTGTTCAATGCCATGCTCCCGCTGCAGGCCAGCGACCTGGTGCGCGGGCAGTACCAGGGTTACCGCAGCGAGCCCCAAGTGGACAGCCACTCGGACGTGGAAACCTACTGCGCGCTGCGGCTGCACATCGATTCCTGGCGCTGGGCGGGCGTGCCGTGGTATCTGCGCTCGGGCAAGTGCCTGCCCACGACGGCCTGTGAAGTGCTGGTGCGCCTGAAGGCGCCGCCGGTGCGGCTGTTTGAAGACGCCGTCACGCCCGGCCAGGCACCCAACCACCTGCGTTTTCGCCTGTCGCCGCATTCGCTGATTGCCTTGGCCGCGCGCGTCAAACAGCCCGGCAAGGCCTTTGTGGGAGAACAGCACGAACTGGTGCTGATTGAAGATGAAACCGGCGAACAGAGCCCTTATGAGCGCCTGCTTGCTGATGCCATGGCCGGTGACCGGGCGTTGTTCGCACGCGAAGACGCGGTGGAAGCAGCGTGGCGTGTGGTGGAACCCGTGCTCACCCGGCACCCGGCCGCCATTTCCTACCCCCAGGGAAGCTGGGGTCCGCCCGAAGCCGGTGCATTGATTGCCAGCCAGGGAGGCTGGGACAACGCCATGGCCTGAGCCAGGGGCGTTGCATTGTTTGGTTTGAAAGGAGTTCGCCATGAACACGACCCGCAAGCTTCACGCTCTTGGACAGAGCCTGTGG
>JAGOCN010000128.1 GCA_017998735.1 Giesbergeria sp. | reverse complement strand
CCACCGACCCCACCTCCCAGGCCTTTGCCACCTACTACGGCAGCTACCACGGGGGCTACGGGCCGCCGCTGTGCCACGCCCAGGCACGCGCGCTTTTTGACAAGCTGCGCTGATCGCCGCTGCGGCTGGCGCAGGCAGCGCGCAGCCGCAGCTGTAGCCATTTGGGGCAGGGCGCCCGCACCATGAAAAAAGCCGACCTGCAAGGGTCGGCTTTTCAATGGGCACTGCCGCTGCCGCAAGGCGCAGCAGGCAGCCGGTGCTGCTTACCAGCGCGCCACCAGCCGGTCGTAGGCGTAGGTGCCAAACAGGCGCTGCGTCTCGGGGGTCACATAGACGCGGTCGGCAAACACATAGCGGTTGTAGTTGGCCACGCTGGGGCGCAGGGTGCCGGTGTTGCACAGCGCCGAGTTGACCTGGCCGGCGCCGATGCCGATTCCGTTGCCCGCGTCCACCGAGGTGCAGACCGGGTCGTTTGCGTTTTCAAAGCCGTAGCTCGAAGGCGAACCGGTCACCAGGTTGAAGTAGTACGGGGCGTCCACATACAAAATGTTGGGGTTGGTGGGCGAACCAAAGCCCAGCAGCAGCGCCTTGTTGAACTCCGCGCTGGCGTCGGTCAGCAAATTGACCTGCGCCGCGCCCATGCCCTCGGCCCAGGGGGTGCGGCCGAGGTTGTAGGTGCCGGCCACCATCACGTATTTCGCGCCGGCCCGGACCACGCGCTGGGCCTGCGCGCCCAGGTCGCTGCCCGCCTGCCGGGCCTGCACCAGCATCTGTTCGCGCGTTTGCGTGCCGGCGGCCACGGCGGCGGCCTGCACCACCAGGTCGGACGTGCCGGCGCCCATCAGCACCACATCGGACTCCTTGAAGCTGCCGCCGGCCAGAAAGCGGTCGATCTGCTGCACCACGGTCGGGGTGGCGTCGTTGCCTGCCGCATCCGGCCTGGCGCTGATGCGGGCGTTGCCCTGCGCATAGCTGGAGCCGCCCGCCGATGCCGGGGTCAGCGTGACGCCATAGGTGGCGGCCACCTGCTGGGTCCAGTTGTTCACCGTGCCGTCGTTGACCGTGTAGCGCTTGCCGCCCACCTGGCCCACATCGCTGAAACCGTCCCCGAACGCCACAAAGCGGGCGGGCTTGAGGGCCGACTCGATGCTGCTCGAACCACAGGCCGCCAGCAAGGCGGCCGATGCACACGCGGCCGCCAGCACAGTGCGGCGCAACCAATTAACTGCCATTGCATTCTCCAGAATTTGGACGGGTAGTTTAACGAGGGCCGTTCCTGCCCGCCGCCCTGCGGCCTGCGGGCCTGCCCCGGGCCTTGACGGAACACCTTACCAGCAGGTCAGGCCGCTGCTGCGCGCTGCAGCCGGTCGCGCACGCCTTCCCAGTCGGGCGCCTCGGGCGGGGTTTCCACCCAGATCAGGCGCATGCCCTGGTCGTCGAGTTCGCGCAGCACCGCAAACAGCTCGGCCGCCGCCGCCTGCGCATCGCCGGGCATGCGGCGCAGCTGCACGCCATGCGCGCCTTTAGTCTTGCGCAGCGGCGTGCGCGCATACACCGCCAGGTGGGCGGCGTCCTGGCCCAGCAGGTCCAGCCCGGCCTGCAGGGCGCGGGCGTCCATCAGGCGCACCTTGGCGTTGGGCGCATAGTGGGCCAAAAGCGTGCCGGACGCACGCGGGGTGTGCGCCGGCAGCTCTTCTTTTGAGAGCAGGCGCAGCCCGCAGGCGGCTTCGATCTGCGCCCGCGTGATGGCGCCGGGGCGCAGCAGCACCGGCACGCCGCGTGTGCAGTCGACGATGGTCGATTCGATGCCGACCGCGCACGGCCCGCCGTCCAGCACCAAGAGGGCGTCGCCCAGTTCGGCCTGCACATGGGCAGCAGTGGTCGGGCTGACGCGGCCAAAGCGGTTGGCACTCGGCGCGGCCACGCCCCGCACCGGCGCCCCGTCCAGCGCCGAACCGCCCTGCGCGCAGGCCTGCAGCACGGCGTGCGCCACCGGGTGCGCCGGGCAGCGCAGGCCCACGCTGTCCTGCCCGCCGGTGGCGGCACGCGCCCGGTCTGGCCGGCGCGGCAATATCAGCGTCAGCGGGCCGGGCCAGAAGGCATCGACCAGCGCCTGGGCAAACACCGGCACCGCGCTGGCAAAGTGGGCAATGGCGCTGGCGTCGGCCACATGCACGATCAGCGGATGGTCGCTGGGCCGGCCCTTGGCGGCAAAAATCTGCGCCACGGCGGCGTCGTTGTCGGCATCGGCGGCCAGGCCGTAGACCGTCTCGGTCGGTAGGCCGAGCAGCGCGCCACTGCGCAGGGCGCGTGCGGCGGCGGCAATGGAAGCGGGCAGGTGGCCGTCCAGAATCATCGCGTCCGTCCTTTCAGGCGCCAGCGCATCAGAACGCCGGCAGGCCGAGCAGCGCGGCTGCCTGCAGCGCGGTGCTGCGGGCCTGCGCGGCGGTGGCTGCGGTGACGTTCAGGTGGCCCATCTTGCGGCCGCGCTTGGCGTCCGTCTTGCCATACAGGTGCAGGTGCGTGCCGGGCAGCGCCAGCACCGCGTCCCAGGCGGGCGTGCGGGCGTTGTCGTCGCTGCCACTGGCAAACCACAGGTCGCCCAGCAGGTTGAGCATCACGGCGGCGCTGTGCTGGCGCGGCTGCACCAGCGGCAGGCCGGCCAGGGCACGCACCTGCAGCTCGAACTGCGATACATCGCAGGCGTTCTGGCTGTAGTGGCCGCTGTTGTGCGGGCGCGGGGCGATTTCGTTCACCACCAGGCTGCCGTCCTGCAACACAAAAAATTCGACGCACAGCACGCCCACGTAGTTCAGTTCGTCTGCTATTGATTTAGTAGCTGCCAGCGCAAGCGCAGCAAGCGCTGGAGGCACATTTTCCTCATAAACCTCGGTCACGGCCAGAATGCCGTCCCGGTGCAGGTTGCGCTGCACCGGCAGATTGACCACCGCGCCGCCGCGCCCGCGCGCCACGATCACCGAGCACTCCAGCGCCAGCGGCAGCATTTTCTCCAGCACGCACGGCACGCGGCCGACCGATGCCCAGGCGTCGGCCAGCTCCAGGGCGCTGGCCACGCGCACCTGGCCCTTGCCGTCGTAGCCCATGCGCGCGGTTTTCAAGATGCCCGGCAGCAGGTCGGCCGGCACGGCGGCCAGGGCCGCTTCGCTGTCGATGAAGGCATGGGGCGCGCACGGCACGCCGCAGCGCAGGAAATGCGCTTTTTCCTGGGCGCGGTCCTGGGCAATGGCCACGGCGCAGGCAGCCGGCGCCACCGGGCGCTGCGCCGCCAGGGCGGTCAGGGACGCCGCCGGCACGTTCTCGAATTCGGTGGTGATGGCATCGCACAGGCGCGCCAGCTCGGCCAGGCCGGCGGCATCGCCGTAGCCGGCACGCACATGGTGCTGGCTGACGCGCCCGGCCGGGCTGCCGGCGTCGGGGTCGAGCACGGCGGTGTCATAGCCCAGCGCCTGCGCGGCATGCACAAACATGCGGCCCAGCTGGCCGCCGCCCAGCACCCCGAGCGTGGCACCGGGCAGCAAGGGCGCGGGCAGGGCGGCGACCGTCATGGCGCCACCGCCGGCGCCGCTGCGGGCGGCAAGGCCATGTTGCGGGCGATGTCGGTCTGCGCGGCGCGAAAGGCCTCCAGGCGCGTGCGCAGCTCGGCGTCTTCATTGGCCAGCAGGGCCACGGCAAACAGCGCCGCGTTGGCCGCGCCGGCCGTGCCGATGGCAAAGGTGGCCACCGGCACGCCCTTGGGCATCTGCACGATGCTGTAGAGCGAGTCCACCCCTTGCAGGTGGCGGCTGGCCACCGGCACGCCCAGCACCGGCACCGGCGTCTTGGCCGCCAGCATGCCGGGCAGGTGCGCCGCTCCGCCGGCGCCGGCAATGATGGCTTTCAAACCGCGCCCGGCTGCGCTTTCGGCATAGGCAAACAGGTCGTCGGGCATGCGGTGCGCCGAGACCACGCGCGCTTCGTGCGCAATGCCAAAGTGCTGGAGAATCTCGACGGCGTGCTGCATGGTGTCCCAGTCGCTGCTGGAGCCCATGACCACACCGATGTGGATGGATGTCATAGTGTGTGGAGGGCGGCGCGCCTTGCGGCCACCGCTGCAATGTGTGAACCCGCGATTTTACTTTTGGCCCCCGGCAGGCGGCCACTGACCTGAAAATGTGAGTGCCATGATCGACATCACCCTGGAAAATTTTGAAACCGAAGTGGTTGCCGCTTCGATGCAGACCCCCGTGCTGGTGGACTTCTGGGCGCCCTGGTGCGGCCCCTGCAAAACGCTGGGCCCGGTGCTGGAAAAGCTGGAAACCGCCTATGGCGGCCGCTTCATTCTGGCCAAGATCGACTCGGACAAGGAGCAGCAGCTCGCTTCCATGTTTGGCGTGCGCAGCATTCCCACTTGCATCCTGATGGTGAACGGCCAGCCGGTGGACGGCTTCACCGGCGCGCTGCCCGAAGGCCAGCTGCGCACCTTCCTGGACAAGCATGTGCCGTCGGAAGGGGCGCTGGAGGCCGAAGCCGAAGTGGACGAGGCGCAGCAGCTGCTGGAAGCCGGCGACACCGAGGCGGCCCTGCAAAAACTGGCCGACGCGCTGGAGGCCGACCCCGGCAACGACGATGCGCGCTTTGACTATGTGCGTTTGCTGATCGGCACTGGCCAGTTTGAAGCAGCCGGCGCGCTGCTGTACGAACCGCTCAAGCGCATTCCGACCGCGCTGCGCTTTGACGCACTGGCGCGCTGGATGGACGCCTTGCAGTTCACCCAGCAGGACGAGCGCGGCGGCTGGCCCATTGAAACCTTTGACCAGCACATTGCCGCGAACAAGCGCGACTTTGACGCCCGCTTTGCCAAGGCGCGCGTGCTGATGGCGGAAGGCCACTTTGTTGCTGCCATGGACGAGCTGCTGGAAATCGTGCTGCGCGACAAGGCCTGGAACGACGGCGCAGCGCGCAAGACCTATGTGGCGCTGCTGGAGCTGCTGACGCCCGCCAGACCCAAGGCCGCCGCCGGCGTGCCTGGCAAAAGCGCCGGCGGCATCGAGCTGATGGGCAAAAGCGCGCAGCAGGAAGACGACACCACCGCGCTGCTGAGCAGCTACCGGCGCAAGCTGAGCATGGCGCTGAACTGAGGCGTCACGGGCCGGGCGCTGCCGCTGCGTTGCGTCCTGTTTTTTGTTCTTGTCCCCGGCCTGGGCCTTGTCCAAGGCCATTCTGCACAGCCAGCGCGCTCTCTTTTGGGGCAGCAGACATGCAGCACAACGGTTTTTTGCTATTGAAAAAAGAGCTGCTGGCGCAGGCCCCGCCTGCGCTGGAGCCGGTTTTGACCATTTTTTTGCCAGGCACCGGTGCGGCCAGGGTGTGCAGCCGTCCGCGCTGACCTTGCGGCACGGGGCCATGCCGGCGCAGCAGGGGACGGGTGGGCAGGTTGGCCCGCCAGCCCATCGGCCGATTGGCGCTTCCGCTGGTCAGCCCATCAGCCCATCAGCCCATCAATCGCTCCAGTGCCTCGCGGTACTTGGCGGCGGTCTTTTCAATCACCGCCTGCGGCAGGCGCGGGGCTGGGGCGGTCTTGTTCCAGGGCTTGCCGTTCACCTGGGCCTGCTCCAGCCAGTCGCGCACGAACTGCTTGTCGTAGCTGGGCGGGTTCTGGCCGGCCGCCAGCGCGTCGGCATAGCCTTCCACCGGCCAGTAGCGCGAGCTGTCGGGCGTCAGCACCTCGTCCATCAGCACCAGCGCGCCGTCCGGCGCCAGGCCGAACTCGAACTTGGTGTCGGCAATGATCATGCCCCGGGTCAGCGCAATGTCGGCCGCTGCCTGGTACAGCTCCAGGCTCAGGTCGCGGATGCGCGCTGCCAGCTCGGGGCCGATC
>JAGOCN010000129.1 GCA_017998735.1 Giesbergeria sp. | reverse complement strand
TCCAGCTGGGTCAGCCGCATCACGGCGCGCCGCAGGATGTCCGGCGGCAGGCGGCGCGATTTTCCGGTGGCGAACAGGCGCTCGGTTTGGCTGCTGGCAAAGCTTTCGATCATGACTTCATCATAAACGTTTTGTTTATTTTTTGCGACAGACAGGCGAATACCAATGGCTGACTTACACAATCCCCTGGCCCTCTCCGCCGCACTCACGGCCAAAACCAACCAGCTGGCCCTGGGGCTTGAAGATGGCGGCGCCGATCTGCTGGACCTCGTGACCCCCACCACCGCCGAGCTGCTGCACTGGTGGTTCGGCCAGGACATGGTGGACGCGCGCGACGGGCTGAACTTTCACGCCGGGCAGAAGCAGGCCATCCTGAACGCCATCGTGGCGCACGAGGTGCTGGGCGCGGGCTCGCTGCTGGACCTGTACCAGCAGGTGGTACCCGATGCGCTGCTGGCGGGCACACTGCTGGCTGAGGTGTCGGGCGCCAAACACGCGCACCCCAAATACTGCTTCAAGATGGCCACCGGCACAGGCAAAACGTGGGTGCTGCAGGCGCTGCTGATCTGGCAATTGCTGAATAAGAATGCGAAGTTGGTCGAGGGGCTGGACGACGCACGCTTTACGCGCCAGTTCATGGTGGTGGCGCCTGGGCTGATCGTCTACGAGCGGCTGCTGGATGCGTTTTGCGGCAAGCTGGTGGTGGGCGCACAGGGCACGGTGTCGGGCGCGCGGGATTTCGCCACGTCGGACATGGCGCAGTTCGCCGACCTGTTCATCCCGGACTCGCACCGCGACGCCGTGTTTGCCTTTGTGCGCGGCAATGTGTGCAGCAAGGCCGAGATTGGCCTGAAAGCCACCGGCAACGGCATGATCGCCATCACCAACTGGCACTTGCTGACCGACGGCGAAGTATCCGAGGAGGTGGAAAGCGTGGACGAGATAGAAGCCCTCGGCGCGCCGCTGCCCGCACACGAGGTGGTGGCCACCGTGCTGCCGCTGATGCCGGGCCGCGCCACGGGCAACAGCCTGGACGTGCTCGACCGCCGCTATGCGCGCGGCAATGTGCTGGAGTTTTTGGCTGGCTTGCCTGAATTGATGGTGTTCAACGACGAAGCCCACCACATCCATTCCTTCTTGCGCGAGGGTGAAGTGACCGAGGTGGAATGGCAAAAAAGCCTGAACCGGATAGCCGAAACCAAGGGCCGGCGTTTTGTGCAGGTGGATTTTTCTGCCACGCCGTACAACGACGTGGGCAGTGGCAAAAACAAAAAGAAACTGTACTTTGCGCACATCGTTACCGACTTTGACCTGAAGGCCGCCATGCGCGCCGGGCTGGTGAAATCGCTGGTGCTGGACCGGCGCAAGGAAATTGGCGCGCTGCCCCTTGACTTCAAAGCCGAACGCGATGAGGACGGCAACCCGGCCTTGAGCGAAGGCCAGCGCGTGATGCTGCGCGCCGGACTCAAAAAACTGCGCAAGCTCGAAGCCGACTTTGCCCCTATCGACCCCACGCGCCACCCGAAGATGCTGGTGGTGTGCGAAGACACCACGGTATCGCCCCTGGTGGCGGCCTTTTTGCAGGAGCAGGAAGGCTTGCACGAGGACGAGGTGATGACCATCGACTCGGGCAAAAAGGCCGAGCTGGGTGAAAAGGACTGGGCGCCGGTGCGCCAGCGGTTGTTCAGCGTGGACCAGCACGCAACGCCCCGTGTCATCGTCAGCGTGCTGATGCTGCGCGAGGGGTTTGACGTGAACAACATTTGCGTCATCGTGCCGCTGCGCTCATCACAAGCGCAAATTTTGCTGGAGCAGACCATTGGCCGGGGCCTGCGGCTGATGTGGCGCGATGCGGAATACACCAGCCTCAAGGAAGAAAACCGCCAGCGCATCAACGCCGGACAAGAGCCGGCCAACCTGATTGACGTGCTGAGCATCGTGGAGCACCCGGCGTTTCAGTCGTTCTACGACGAGTTGCTGCAAGAGGGTCTGGCCGGCACCACCGGCGAGGGCATGGACAGCACCTCCAGCACCGGCGACATGGTGGCGGCCGAGCTGCGCGAAGGCTTCGAGGCGTTCGACTTCGGCATTCCGTTCATCCTGCGCGAGGCGGACGAGTTGCAGGGCCACGCTGACATAGATGTGCTGGCCCTGCCCGCCTTCACGTCCATGGACCCCAATGCACTGCGCGGCCTGCTGGGCAAGGGCGACACCTTCATCTCGCAAGACCTGCAAAGTGCCACGCTGTTTGGCGACTACCGGGTGGACGGCGCGGTGATGCACGTGGCGGGCTACAACGACTACCTGGCGCGGCTGACCCGGCGCATCGGCCAGGCGTTGAGTGAGCCACTGCCCAAGGGCAACAAAATTGCCACGCACCTGGCCAAGCCGTATCTGCAGGTGAACACGGCCGACCTGACCGGCTGGCTGGACGACTACCTCTGGACGCGGCTGTTTGGCACCGACTTCAATCCTTTGGCAGAAGAAAGCGGTAGCGAAAACTGGCGCCTGTTGCTGCTGCAGCCGGTGGTGGACCACATCACCAAAGTGTTTGCCGTGGCGCTGCTGGAGTCTGAAGAGCAATACACCAGCGGCCAGACCGAGGTGCTGGCCCGCTGGCTGAGCGAAACCCCGCGCCTGATGGTGCGGGGCGCCCATTCGGTAGAAGTCAGCAAGTGCATTTACACCCGCCTGGGCTGGCCGGCGCGCAATGGCGGTCTGGAGCGCACTTTCATTCACTGGGCGCAGGCCGATGCGCAGGTGCTGGCGTTTTGCAAGATCAGCGAAACGCGCCACCCCTTTGCCCGGCTGCGCTATGTGAAGGACGACGGGCTGGCGGCGTTTTACAGCCCCGATTTTCTGGTGCGCACGGCCAGCGCCATTTTTTTGGTGGAAACCAAGGCGCAAGAGCAAACCCTGCACCCCAACGTGCAGCGCAAGCGCAAGGCCGCCATCGCCTGGTGCGAGCGCATCAACACGCTTGCGCCCGAACTGCGCCAGGGCCTGCCTTGGCATTACGTGCTGCTGGCAGAAAACGTGGTGCATGAATGGCAGGGCAAAGGCGCGCACCTGGCCGAGCTGCTGGACTTTGCGCGGCTGCGGCCGCTGGCCAGTGCATCGCTGCAGGCCAGCCTGCTGTAAAAAAATACCAGCCAAATCAACCTCTGGCCCTTGATGGGTAAGCGCTGGCAGCTATTGTTTTTGCATGGTTCGGCACGGCTGCTGGCAGGGCGCCTTGTGCATACAGGCATCTTCTGGCTCAGCGCGGCTGAAACGCGATCAGCCCCATGCCCAGCAGGGCGACAGCCACGCCGGCCGCGTCCCAGGCCGACGGGCGCACGCCGTCCACCGCCCACAGCCAGGCAATGGCGGTGCCGATGTAGACGCCGCCATAGGCGGCATAGACCCGGCCCGAAGCGGCATCGTGCAGGGTCAGGAGCCAGGCAAACAGCGCCAGGCTGGCCAGCGCAGGCAACAGCAGCCAGACCGGGCCATGCTGGCGCAGCCACAGGTATGGCAGGTAGCAGCCGACGATTTCGGCCAGCGCCGTGGCCAGGTAGAGCAAAAAGGTTTTCAAGCGCTTGTATAGGCATGGGTACTGGCATGGGTGCCGGCCGCGCTGTCGGTGCCCGGCGCCATGCGCAGCGGAACCGTCACCGGGCCGTCGTTGACCAGGTGCAGCTGCATGTCGGCGGCAAATTCGCCGGTGGCGACGTGGGGGTGCGCGGCGCGGGCGCGGGCGACAAAATGGTCGTACAGCCGCCGGCCCTCGCCCGGCGCGGCGGCCTGGGTGAAGCTGGGGCGGTTGCCGCCGGTGGTGTCGGCGGCCAGCGTGAACTGGCTGACCAGCAGCAGGCCGCCGGGCGTGCCCTGGCCGTCCATGTCCTGCACGCTCAGGTTCATCTTGCCAGCGGCGTCGCTGAAGACGCGCAGTTTGAGCAGCTTGGCCAGCAGGCGGTCGGCCTCGCGCTCGGTGTCGCCGCGCTCGGCGCACACCAGCACCACCAGGCCGGCGCCGATCTGGCCGACCACACGGCCTTCCACTTCGACGCGCGCCTGGCGCACGCGCTGCAATACGCTGATCATGCTGAAATGTCCTTTCGCTGCGGTGCCGGTCAATCGGCCGGCTGGCTGGCTGGCTGGCTGGCCAGGCCTGGCAGATTCGTCTTTTGCCGGGTTCTGGTGGTTGTGTTGACCGGCCACCCGGATGACGACGGCAAAGCGTTTCGCCGGGTCTGGCAGGACTACCGGGGCAACACCGCCAGCGACGCCGACCCGCTGCGCGTGGTGACGCAGGCGGTGCTGACGGGGTGGCCACCAAACCCGGCCCGCGCACGGTGTGCGTGCGGTTGGTGGATTGGTTCAGGTTTGAGGCAGAGGTGGGGCCGATGGTCGGCACGCCTGAAGCCAAGTGAAGCGCCGTGCGCTTCAGCCCGCTGGTGCGTAGCGCGCGTAGTTCTCAGGAAACCGCTGGGCGATTTCCTGTTTGCTCTGCCTCAACAATGCGATCTCGGATGGTGTCAGCCGTCTCGGTTCGGGCGAGGTACCGAGCTTCTGATTCAGTAAGCGCGTCGAAGGCGTGAGCGAAGTGTCCGATCCACCAGTTTTCAAGTTCTGTTCCATGTTTTTCTCTCAGTTCGTGCAAGCGCTCAGGCGATGGTGCCAATTGGGCCGAATGGGGCTTGCCAGTCAAAGCGACTGCGGCCAAGACCCTTCCACCTTGCGATTCGATATAGCCCTTCAAGTTCGCCAAGGTGCCACCCATACCGACAAAGTCATCGACCAGCACATATTCGCAGCCGGGCGTCACCTTGCCCTCAAATTCAGCTTGTCGGGCCAGCCGCCAAAAGCCATTGGCACCAGTGTGGCCAACCACGTTGGTTTGAACAATCCCGGCATCCACTGGCCATTCCAGCACCTGACCAAGTTGGTCTGCAAACACTTCAGGAATGGCGTTGATGCCTTCTCGCTCAAACGCATGTGCGCTCACCAGCGTTGGAGTGCGGCCTGCGGCCAATGCATCAAGTGCCGATGCTTGGGGGACATTGAAATTGTCGAGTACCAGGTCGGTAGCGGCGTCGTCATCACCCGATTTTGCAAGCCGATAGGACGGGTGCTGCTTTACGGCCGATTCGGCGGCGTGGATAAAGACCTTCGGAAAATCGCGCCACGCAGTGCGGGGCGCTTGGGCGGTGATGGGCATGGATTGAATCTTCCCACACCAGCCCATTTTTAATTTGACTTGACGTATGTACGCACACCACACAGACCCTCTGGCCCTGTCCACCGCCCTCACCGTCAAAACCCGGCAACTCTGCCCGGGCCTTGAACACGGCGCCGCCGATATTCTGGAAAGGGTCACCCCGACCACGGCCGAATTGCTGCACTGGTGGTTTGGCCAGGACATGGTGAATGCACGCAGCGGGTTGAACTTTCACACCGGGCAGAAGCAGGCCATCGTGGCGCACGAGGTGCTGCGCGCAGGTTCGCTGCTGGACCTGCACCAACAGGTGGTGCCCGGTGCGCTGCTGGCGGGAACCGGGCTGGCCGAGGACGTGGCGCACGAATGGCAGGGCAAGGGCGCACACCTGGCGCAATTGCTGGACTTTGCCCGGCTGCGGCCGCTGGCCAGCGCATCGCTACAAGCCAGCCTGCTGTAGAAAAAACCGAAGCCTCAGCCAAACAGTCTCCAGTCCATGCGCAGTTTGCGCCAGCAGCTCTTGTTTCAGGAGCAAATTTTGCGCTGTGTGCTGCCCGGCGCCATGCGCAGCGGAACCGTCACCGGGCCGTCGTTGACCAGGTGCAGCTGCATGTCGGCGGCAAATTCGCCGGTGGCGACGTGGGGGTGCGCGGCGCGGGCGCGGGCGACAAAATGGTC
>JAGOCN010000127.1 GCA_017998735.1 Giesbergeria sp. | reverse complement strand
ACCCGGCACCGTGCCGGGCGCAGCGGGCAGGCCCATCACAGCGGCAACACGGGAATGCGCAGGCTGGTGCTGGCGGCGGCGCCGGGCTGCTCGGGCTCGAAGGTCTTGATGCCGGCGGCAATCAGGTCGGGCGCAATGTCCAGCGCCCAGGCCGCGCCAATGGCGGCCAGCAGCGTGGACACGGCGGGCTGGGGCACATCGCGGCCCAAGCGCAGGCGGGCCAAAGAGCACAGCGGTTTTTCGCTGGCGCCGGTGGCCAGCACCACGGTGCCGGCGCGCACCAGCACGGCGCGGCCGTGGTCCTGTGCGCGGTGCGCGGCCAGGGCCGGGTGGTCGGCGTCGGTGGAATACAAAATGACCGCGCCGTCGCACAGCGGCGCCAGTTCGGCCACCCCGGGGGCGTCGGCGTTCAGCACCGCGGCGCCTTCGGCCAGCACCACGTCCACCTGGGTGCGCAGCACGCGCGGCATCTGCTCGGCGCCGTGGATGTCGAAGTGCGCCAGGTCTTCCCAGCCGTCCAGGTCGGTCACCACGCCCACCGTGCAGCGGTCGTAGGCCAGGCCGTCCTGCAGGATGGCGCGGGCGCCGTTTTCAATCACGGCGGCCTGCACCATCTGGCTCATCAGCAGGCTGTGGGCGCCGGCCCAGTGGGCGCTGTCGCGTGCGCTCACGCGGCGCTGGTTCATGAACATGCCCGCCTGGCAGGCCAGGCCGGTGTAGCGCCCGCCCAGGTGCACCAGCCACGCCACCAGCCGGGCAATGGTGGTGGTGTCCTGCGTGCCGGCCACGCCGACCACCGGAATGCGGCCGATCTGCGCCCCTGTCTTGCCGTCTTCCTGCGAAGGAAACAGGTGCTCGGCAATCGCCTTGCCCACCGGGCGCGGCGCGCCCACGGCGGGTTTGAGGTGCATCAACAGGCCGGGGCCGGCATTGACTTCGACAATGGCGCCGCCCTGCGCATGCAGCGGTTTGGAGATGTCCTGCGCCACCATGTCGATGCCCGCAATGTCCAGCCCCACCACGCGCGCCGCCAGTTGGGCGATGTACGCCACCTCGGGGTGGACATCGTCAGTGCAGTCCACCGCCACGTTGCCGTTGCGCTGCACCACCACATGGCGGCCAGCGGCGGGCACGGCATCGGCGTCCAGGCCCTGGCGCCTGAGTTCCAGCTGCGCCTTGGCATCGGTGGCCAGGTCAATGATTTCCAGCGGGTATTCCTCTTCATGGCCCCGGCGCGGGTCGGAATTGAGCTGCGTATCGATCAGCTCGCGCACGCTGGACTGACCATTGCCGGTGATGCCCACCAGTTCGCCGCGTGCGGCTGCCACCACTTTGCCGCCCACCACCAGCAGGCGGTGCTCGTCGCCGGGAATGAAGCGCTCGACCATGACATCGCTGCCTTCGGGCTCGGCCACATGCCAGGCGGCTTCGATGTCGGCGCGCTCGCGCAGGTCCAGCGTCACACCGCGCCCGTGGTTGCCGTCGGACGGTTTGACCACCACCGGCAGGCCGATGTCCTGCGCTGCTTCCCAGGCGGCTTCGGGGCTGTCCACCACCTGGCCCTGCGGCACCGGCACGCCGCAGGCCTTGAGCAGGGTCTTGGTCAGGTCTTTGTCGCTGGCAATGCCCTCGGCAATGGCGCTGGTGAATTCGCTCTCGGCCGTCCAGATGCGCCGCTGCGCAGCGCCATAGCCCAGCTGCACCAGGTTGCCATCGTTCAGGCGGATGTGCGGAATGCCCCGGTCGGCGGCGGCGGTGACGATGCAGGCGGTGCTGGGGCCGAGATACCGGTCGTCCACCTCGGTGCGCACGCGCGCCGCGGCGGCTTGCACGTCAAAGGGTTCATCGTTGATGGCCGCCATGATCAGGCGGTGGCCCTGCTCCAGCGCCACCCGCGCCACGCGCTCCTCGCGGGCGCGGAACACCATGCGGTAAACACCGCGCTGGCTGGTCGAACGCGTCTGGCCAAAGCCGGTCGGCATGCCCGCCAGGTTCAGCAGCTCGATGACGATGTGCTCCAGCACATGGCCGCACCAGGTGCCTTCCTGCAGGCGCTCCAGAAAGCCGCCGCGCTCGCCGACGCCGCAGTGGTGCTCCACCAGCGCCGGCAGCCAGGTGGTCAGGCGGTCGTTGAAGCCGGGCAGCTTGTTGGAAGGCCAGTCTTCGAGTTCGCCCAAGTCCAGCCAGACCTCCAGCGCGGGCCGGTAGGTCCAGATGTTGGGGCCGCGCAGGTGGTTGATGCGCAGCAGTGCTATGTCTTTGATGGGTGCCATGGATCGCAACGGTTCAGGAAAATGCCGGCTGGGCCGAAGAAGGAAAGAGATTGTGCGCGCAGTATGCCGCCGCCCGGCAGCAGTGCCGGGCGGCGGCATACTGCAACCGGCCACCGGTCAGAATGTCCGGTCCCTTGCCTGGTTTCAGGGCGCTTCAGGGCGCTCCAAGGTGTGCCCTGTGCACGCCAGGCGGCCCTGCCGCGTTACAGGCACAAAGCCAAACCCAACATGCAACACCATCACAGTGCGGACGCCTCGGGCGTTTTTTCCGGCCCTTGCGGGGCCAGCCTGCAGCAGCGCCTTGCGCCCCACGAGAACGTCCTGGCCGCACTGGCGGTTGACCTGGACACGCAGCTGCACTTTGCCAGCGGCGCCGTGGTGCTGACCCCCGCCCGACTGATGGCCTGCGACGCCGGCAGCAGCCAGTGGCGCGACTGGCCCCTGGGCGGCGCGCTGGAGCTGCGCCTGCTGGACCACGGCGGCGTCGGCACGCTGGAGCTGCACGATGCCGACCAGCGCCTGGCGCTGTGGCGCTTCACGCTCGGCGGCCATGCGCAGGCGCTGCGCCTGGTGCAGCGTTTCGAGCTGCAGCGTGACCTGGTGCAGGCGGGCGTTGCCGGCGCCGCGCCGGACGCGCTGCAGGAGCCCACCTGCGCCATCTGCCATGCGGTGCTGCCGCCCGACACCGACGAATGCCCCGAGTGCAACCGCACCCGCCCGCCGCAAACCTCCACCTGGGTGCTGCTGCGGCTGTGGCGCTTTGCGCGCCCGTACCGGGGCCAGCTGGCGCTCGGCTTTGGCCTGACCATGGCCGGCACCGCCGCCACGCTGGTGCCGCCGTACCTGACGATTCCGCTGATCGACGACATCCTGATCCCGTTCCAGAACGGCCAACAGATCCCGCCCGGCCTGGTGGTGCTGTACCTGTCGGGCCTGCTGGCCTCGGCGCTGGCCGCCTGGGGGCTGGGCTGGGCGCGCACCTATGTGCTGGCGCTGGTGTCCGAGCGCATTGGCGCCGACCTGCGCACCACCACCTACGAGCACCTGCTGAAACTCTCGCTGGACTTTTTCGGCGCCAAGCGCACCGGTGACCTGATGGCGCGCATCGGGTCCGAGACCGACCGCATCAACGTCTTTCTGTCGCTGCACGCGCTCGACTTCGTCACCGACGTGCTGATGATCTGCATGACGGCGGCCATCCTGTTTTCCATCAACCCGTGGCTGGCGCTGGTCACGCTGGTGCCCCTGCCGTTCATCGGCTGGATGATCCACAGCGTGCGCGACAAGCTGCGCACCGGCTTTGAAAAAATCGACCGCGTCTGGAGCGAAGTCACCAGCGTGCTGGCCGACACCATTCCCGGCATCCGCGTGGTCAAGGCCTTTGCACAGGAAAAGCGCGAGGCCGAGCGCTTTCACGACGCCAACCAGCACAACCTGCAGGTCAACGACAAGCTGAACAAGACCTGGGCGCTGTTCACGCCCACGGTGTCGCTGCTGACCGAAATCGGCCTGCTGGTGGTGTGGGGCTTCGGCATCTGGCTGGTCTCCAAAAGCCAGATCACGGTGGGCGTGCTGACCGCGTTCATTGCCTACATCGGGCGCTTTTACGGGCGCCTGGACTCGATGAGCCGCATCGTCTCGGTGACGCAAAAGGCCGCTGCCGGTGCCAAGCGCATTTTTGACATCCTGGACCATGTGAGCAACGTGCCTGACCCGGTAAACCCGGTGAAGGTGGACCGTGTGCAGGGCGCGCTGACGCTGCGCCAGGCGGGGTTTCGCTATGGCAGCCGGGCGGTCATCAAGGACCTGGACCTGGACATCCGGCCCGGCGAAATGATTGGCCTGGTGGGGCACAGCGGCTCGGGCAAAAGCACGCTGGTGAACCTGATCTGCCGTTTCTACGATGTCAGCAGCGGCGCGGTGCTGCTCGACGGCATCGACGTGCGCCGCTTTGCCGTGGCCGACTACCGCAGCCACATCGGGCTGGTGCTGCAGGAGCCGTTTCTGTTCTTCGGCACCATTGCCGAGAACATTGCCTATGGCAAGCCCGGCGCCTCGCGCAGCGAAATCGTTGCCGCTGCCCGCGCCGCGCACGCGCACGAATTCATCCTGCGCCTGCCGCACGGCTACGACTCGCTGGTGGGCGAGCGCGGCCAGGGCCTGTCGGGCGGCGAGCGCCAGCGCATCAGCATTGCCCGTGCGCTGCTCATCGACCCGCGCATCCTGATCCTGGACGAGGCCACCTCGGCGGTGGACACCGAAACCGAAAAGGAAATCCAGCGTGCGCTGGACAACCTGGTCAAGGGCCGCACCACCATTGCCATTGCGCACCGCCTGTCCACCCTGCGCAAGGCCGACCGGCTGGTGGTGATGGACCGGGGCGAGATTGTCGAGATCGGCCCGCACGATGAACTGATGGAAAAGCAGGGCGCCTACTGGCGCCTGTACGAAGCCCAGACGCGCCAGGTCGAGGAAAAGGAAGCCCCGGAGGGCGTGGGCCTGGTGCTCGACAGCGGGCTGCTGCACCCGGTCCATCCGTCCAACATGCGCTGATCCGCGGCCATTGGCGTTTCTGCCCCGGCCCTTGCTTTGGTCCCTGCCTGTGTGCTTGTCACCGCATGCGCCAGGGCGCTCCAGGAAAAAAACATGCCCAACACCAAAACCCCTTCCCCTGCCGATGTGCAATTGCACCGCAACGCCCATGGCAGCCTGGTGCTGACCATGCCGGGCTACATCCCGCAAAGCGGCGTGACGCCG
The DNA here is from genome assembly GCA_017998735.1 of Giesbergeria sp. Classification (GTDB taxonomy): domain Bacteria; phylum Pseudomonadota; class Gammaproteobacteria; order Burkholderiales; family Burkholderiaceae_C; genus Simplicispira. The sequence goes on along the minus strand of JAGOCN010000127.1, from coordinate 852 downwards.
GTGCGCGCCTTTCCACTCGCCGCGCCGTCGGAAGGGCTGTCGCTGATGGGCCGCAGCGGCCAGGAACTGCTGTGGATCGAGCGCATGGACGACCTGCCAGCGCCGGCGCGCAGCCTGATCGAGGAAGAGCTGGCGGTGCGCGAATTTGCGCCCACCATCCTGCGCATCCTGGGCGTGTCGGGTTTTTCGGTGCCCAGCACCTGGCGGGTGGAAACCGACCGGGGCACCACCGAACTGGTGCTCAAGGCCGAAGAAGACATCCGCCGCCTGCGCGGCCGCACCACGCTGCTCATTGCCGCCGCCAGCGGTGTCAGCTACCGCGTGCCGGACAGCACCGCACTGGACAAGGCTTCGCGCAAGCTGCTGGAGCGTTTTCTGTAATGCGGCACAGGACCGGGCCTGCCCTCAGCGCGCAATCCACCAGCGCGTGAGCGCCAGGCCGGCGCCGGCCGACACCGCGCTGGCAAAAGTGCCCCAGGCCAGGTCAACGAAGGTCAGGCGCAGCGGCCAGTCCTGCACCACCGCCAGGTTGGTCAGGTCGTAGGTGCCATAGGCGAACAGGCCAAACAACCCGCCCAGCAGCAGTGCGCGGCCCAGGCTGCCCCCATTGCCCCCATTGCCCCCACTGGCTGTTTCCAGCGCCGGCTTGACGGCGAAAATCACCAGCCCCAGCGGGTACGCCAGGTAAAACGCTGCTGCTGCCGCCCAGCGCGGCTGCGCGGCCATCAGGATGCCCATGTCCTGCCGGTACAGGTCGCGGGCGACCACGCCCAGCCACAGCGCGTCGATGGCCACCATCACCAGAAAGGTGAAAACCCAGGCCTTGAAAAGAGGTTTGGAGGAGTGCATGGC
>JAGOCN010000126.1 GCA_017998735.1 Giesbergeria sp. | reverse complement strand
AGTGAAACGACTTTGCGCCGATGATAGTGCGGGTTCCCGTGTGAAAGTAGGTCATCGTCAGGCTGTTAACAGCACTCAATACCCCCCTCGGCCACTCGGCCCTGGGGGGTTTTGTTTTTTTGGAGAGGCGCTGCGCTGCGTGTCTCGCGTTTGTGCAGCGCTGCCTGTTGCACGTCAGCGTACGGTGGGGCGGTTGCGCTGTGCTGGCTGTCCTTCGGGATATGACGCGCCATTGACAAAAACCTTAAGTTCCTGGTGCTTGAAAGAGGTCCATGCCTCGTTGCGTGTCAAAGGAGCAGTGACCACAACCACCACCCGGTCTGTGGGCGTCGTCTGTGTGGAAAAGTCCACCCTCAATTCCTCGTCTGACAGATGGGCCTCGTGAAAAGGCGCATGGCGTTCCAGATAGCACAGGTGCGTTGAGGCATGGGCCCACAACGCCTGGCCATTGGAAAGCAGAAAGTTGAAGGTGCCATGGGGTGAAATCTGGGCCGCCAGTTCGCGCAATGTGAGGGTCAGCTCACCAATGCTTGGCACGCTGGCATGTGATTTGGCCAGCTCTTGCATGATCCAGCAAAAAGCGTACTCGCTGTCAGTGGCACCGACCGGTTTGAAGTTGCCATGCAGGCGTGGCCGAAAATCTTTCAGGTCGCCGTTGTGTGCAAACACCCAGTAACGTCCCCACAGCTCGCGCACAAACGGGTGGCAGTTTTGCAGACTGATGGCGCCTTGGGTGGCCTTGCGAATGTGAGAGATCACATTGCAGCTTTTGATGGGGTAGCGGCGGATCAGGTCTGCCACCGGAGAGTCCAGCGCGCGCTGGTGGTCGACAAAATGCCGCACTCCCTTGTCCTCAAAAAATGCAATGCCCCAGCCGTCGCTGTGGTCGCCGGTGTGGCCTGCGCGCTGGGCGAAGCCGGTGAAGCTGAACGTCACATCGGTGGGCGTGTTGCAGTTCATTCCAAGAAGTTGGCACATGGTCTTGAGAGAGCTTGAGAGTAAAAAAGCCGAAGCGGACGCACTGCGCTGGAACACACAGCAGAAAAATCGGTCATTGCGTTGTGCTATCCGATTTTGTGTATTTCCCTGAAGGCTGGACGCTGCCAGCGCATTTCGGGCAGAGGCACTGCTGCCCACGCGCTTGCAAGGTGAGTGAAGCCAGCACTGCAGGTGCAATGTCTGCTGCCATGCACCAGCAAAAAGCCGCTGGCCTGCCCTGCGCCATGGCGCATTGGTTGGACTGGCCACACAGAGGGCAGGCAGCATCGTCGGCATTCAAAGGCAGCATGGAATCCATGAAAGCCAGTGTAGACCGCCGTTGTGCCAAACCGGCGCATTTGTACCAACCTGCAGAGGGCAGTGGCCAAAAAAATGGCGCACAAGGCGCCATCTGCATTGAAATATGCCTCCAACGCATGCTGGACATGCGCTGGCAGCTATCAATAAAAGAGCATCAACACAGGGCTGAGGACTTTTGAAAAGCTCAGTTGGCAGCTGTTTCGCAGGCTTTCACTTTCAAGCGCCAGGCGTGCAGCAGCGGTTCGGTGTAACCGCTGGGCTGCTCCAGCCCCTTGAACACCAGTTCGCACGCGGCCTTGTAAGCAGCCGAGGTGCCGAAATGGCCGGCCATGGGCTGGTACAGCGGATCGCTGGCGTTCTGGCCATCGACCACGGCAGCCATGCGCTCGAAGGTTTCGTTCACCTGCGCCTCGGTCACCACGCCATGCAATAGCCAGTTGGCCATGTGCTGGCTGGAAATGCGCAGCGTGGCGCGGTCTTCCATCAGGCCGACGTTGTGGATGTCCGGCACCTTGGAGCAGCCCACGCCCTGGTCCACCCAGCGCACCACATAGCCCAGGATGCCCTGCGCGTTGTTGTCCAGCTCTTGCTGCTTTTCAGCGTCGGACCAATTCGGGCTGGCGGTGACCGGAATGGTCAGCAGGCCGGTGAGCAGGTTGTCGCGCTCGGCATCGGCACTGGTTTTCTCCAGCTCGATCTGCACATCGCTCACCAGCACCTCGTGGTAATGCAGTGCATGCAGCGTGGCGCCGGTGGGGCTGGGCACCCAGGCGGTGTTGGCGCCGGCCTTGGGGTGGGCGATTTTCTGCTTCAGCATGTCGGCCATCAGGTCGGGCATGGCCCACATGCCCTTGCCGATTTGCGCCTTGCCGCGCAGACCGCACGACAAGCCGATCAGCACGTTGTTCTTTTCGTAGGCGGCAATCCAGGGGGTGGACTTCATGTCGCCCTTGCGGATCATTGCTCCTGCCTGCATGGCGCTGTGCATCTCGTCGCCGGTGCGGTCCAGAAAACCGGTGTTGATGAACGCCACACGGCTGGCAGCAGCGCCAATGCAGGCTTTGAGGTTCACGCTGGTGCGGCGCTCTTCGTCCATGATGCCGAGCTTGACGGTATCGGTCGGCAGGCCCAGCACCTGTTCGACGCGGCCGAACAGTTCGCTGGCAAACGCCACTTCGGCCGGGCCGTGCATTTTGGGCTTGACGATGTAGACCGAACCCTTGCGCGAGTTGCGCAGGCCTTTGGCGCCCTTGCCCTGCAGGTCGTGCAGCGCAATGGCGGTGGTAACCACCGCGTCCATGATGCCTTCTGGAATTTCGCGCTCGGTGCCCTGGGCATCGGTGTACAGAATGGCCGGGTTGGTCATCAGGTGGCCGACATTGCGCAGGAACATCAGCGAGCGGCCATGCAGGCGCACCTCGCCGCTGCCGCCCGGTGCGGTGTAAATGCGGTCAGGGTTCAGGCCGCGCTGGATGGTCTTGCCGCCCTTGGTGACGTCTTCGGTCAGCGTGCCCTTCAAAATGCCCAGCCAGTTGGAGTAGCCCAGCACCTTGTCTTCGGCGTCCACGGCGGCAATCGAGTCTTCCAGGTCCAGGATGGTGGACAGCGCCGACTCAAGAACCAGGTCGGACACGCCAGCCGCGTCGCTTTGGCCAATGGGGGTGCTGCGGTCGATGACGATGTCGATGTGCAGGCCGTTGTGCAGCAACAGCACCGAGGTGGGTGCGGCGTCGTCGCCCTTGTAACCGGCAAATTGCTTGGCAAATTTCAGACCGGTGCTGGCACCACCCTGCAGGCCGACCACCAACGCTCCGCCTTCAACGCGGTAGCCGGTGGCGTCCTTGTGCGAGCCGCTCGCCAGCGGGGCCGATGTGTCCAGAAAGTGGCGTGCAAAAGCCACCACCTTGGCGCCGCGCTTTTCGTTGAAACCGGGACCTTTTTCGCAGCCGCCTTCTTCCGAAATCGCGTCGGTACCGTAAAGCGCGTCGTACAGACTGCCCCAGCGCGCGTTGGCGGCATTGAGTGCGTAGCGGGCGTTCAGGATGGGCACCACCAGTTGCGGGCCGGCCTGCACTGCCAGTTCATCGTCCACGTTGGCTGTGGTGGCCTGCACGTTGCCGGGATCGGGCACCAGGTAGTGGATGGTTTCAAGAAATTTGCGGTAGGCCGCCATGTCGGCAATGGGGCCGGGGTGTGCCTTGTGCCAAGTGTCTAGCTCGGTCTGCAGGCGGTCGCGCTCGGCCAGCAAGGCAATGTTGCGCGGTGCCAGATCGCCCACGATGGCGTCAAAACCCTTCCAGAAAGCGCCGCTGTCCACGCCGGTGCCGGGCAGCACGTCGTTTTCAATGAAACGGTGCAGGGAATTGGCCACCTGCAGGCGGTGGACGTGGGTGCGTTCGGTCATGGGACAACTCTCAAATGGTGGATTTCAAAAAAAGCCAGCGCCCGCAAGGGCGCAAGGCAAACACTGTATTCGATTTGAATAAAGAGATAAATAGGCGAAAAACCAAGAAATCAATGACTTTTACGCACAGATAAACCTGCCAGCAGCACCTGCATGCCACTCTCCGGTCGATGGCAGTGCTGGCCTGGGGCGAAATCCTGCAGAAGAAAAACTGTGCAGTGAAAAGATGCTCATCCGTGCAATCGCCATTGGAAGGGCTTGGCTGCAAAGCGTCCAGCGGTTTTTTCCAGAAAGTGGCTGTGCGGGCCTTGTAGCAAGGGAAGTCCAGGGTTTTGGCACACACGGAAAATGCGAAAGCGTTTAAAAATTGTCAGTTTTTTTGCTGCAAATGTTGCTTTATGTAAAAATGACGGTGTGGAGGAATGGAGTGCTGCTGCCATTGCCCATGGCAAGGCGCTTCTGCAAATGCACTGCCAGCCGACCTGGCAGACCGCCAGCCCGCTGCATTTCCTTTCTCTGGCTTCTTCACCCTGCCGCAGGCAGACGACAACTCACGACAAGGCAAAAACATGGACAACGCAAAGTGGGGACGCAGGCAGTTCGCTTTTGGCATGGGGGCTGCAGCCCTGGGAACACTGGCGCCGGCCAGGGTGCGTGCGCAGGGGGCAGAACGCATCGTGCTGGGCCAGTCTGCCGCCTTCACCGGCCCGGCCGCAGAGCTGGGGGTGCAGTTCAATGCCGGCGCGCAGCTGTATTTCAACGCCGTCAACGCGCAGGGCGGCGTGGGCCGGCGCAGCATCGAGCTGCGCACGCTGGACGATGGCTATGAGCCGGCACGCTGCGCGGACAACACGCGCAAATTCATTGCAGACGACGTGTTTGCGCTGTTTGGCTACATCGGCACGCCCACCAGCCTGGCGGCACTGCCGCTGCTGACGCAGACCAGGCTGCCCTTTTTTGCGCCCTTTTCCGGTGCACCGGCGCTGCGCCAGCCGTTCAACCGGCTGGTGTTCCATGTGCGCGCTTCGTACAACGACGAAACCGCGCTCATCGTGCGCCAGCTCACCAACCTGGGGCTGAAGAAAATCGCCGTCTTTCACCAAAACGACAGCTATGGCAAGGCGGGGCTGGACGGGGTCACGCAGGCACTGGCCGGGCAGAAGCTGGCGCCGGTGGCCAGTGCCACGGTGGAGCGCAATTCGGTGGACGTGGCCGCTGCCGTGAAAACGCTGGTGGCGGCCGCGCCCGACGCCGTGGTGCAGGTCTGCACCTATGCGTCCAGCGCCGCCTTTGTGCGGGCAGCGCGCAAGGCCGGCTATGGCGGCACCTTCTACAACGTGTCCTTTGTCGGCACGCAGGCGCTGGCGGATGCGCTGGGCAAGGAAGGCGCCGGCGTGGTGGTGTCGCAGGTGGTGCCATCGCCCTACCAGTCCACGCACCCGCTGGCGCGCGAATTTCTGGCCGCCATCAAGCAGGGCGGCGACAAGGTGAAAGCGAACTACTCCAGCCTGGAGGGCTACCTGGCAGCGCGCGTGTTCACCGAAGGGCTGCGCCGCGCCACGCCAGACGCTGGCAAGGCGCCCTCGCGCGAAGCGCTGGTGGCCGGGCTGGAGTCCATGGGCACGCAGACGCTGTCGGGTTTTCAGGTGGCGTTCGGGCCCAACAGCCACATGGCATCGCGCTTTGTCGAAATGTCGATGCTGACCGGCGACGGGCGCGTGCGCACCTGAAGCGCCCTGGGCATGCACTGCATGCCCTGCACGCGCTGCTGTCACTGCCGCAGGGGCACCGCCCTGCCGGGACTGCGCGCTGGTGGCCGGTTGGCTAGACTGGCCTGCCCAGACACGGACACCCTGCACCATGACGACCACCACCACCGCCATTCCCGACTCCATTGCCCGGCAAGCGCCCGCCATGGCCGCGCTGCGCCGCGACATCCATGCCCACCCCGAACTGTGTTTTGAAGAAGTGCGCACCGCCGATTTGGTGGCGCGGCAACTGGCCGGGTGGGGGATTCCGGTGCACAGGGGCTTGGGCAGGACCGGCGTGGTGGGCACGGTGCATGGCCGCGACGGTGGTGCCTGCGGCCGCGCCATTGGCCTGCGCGCCGACATGGACGCGCTGCCCATGCAGGAGTTCAACACCTTTGCCCACACCAGCCGCCATGCCGGCAAGATGCACGC
>JAGOCN010000125.1 GCA_017998735.1 Giesbergeria sp. | reverse complement strand
GCGCCATGAGCGCGGCGCCCCCCGTGCGGCGCCCGCGTGCGGCCGGTGCAGACCGTTTGGCCGGCGCTGTTCGCAGCCCTGCCCGTGTTCGTGCCTGTGTCCATGCCCGCACCCGTCCCTGCGCTCAGGGTTTCACGCTGATTGAAGTGCTGGTGGCGCTGGCCATCGTGGCCATTGCGCTGCTGGCGGGCCTGCAGGCCACCAGCGCGCTGACGCGCAACGCGCTGCGCCAGGCCGATGTGCTGCTGGCGCAGCTGTGCGCAGAAAACCAGCTGGTGCAGGTGCGCCTGTCGTCCCAGATGCCGGCGGTGGGCGACAGCACCGTGCGCTGCGAGCAGGCCGGCCGCGCCTTTGATGTCAGCGTGGTGGTGCGGCCCACGCCCAACCCGACCTTCAGCCGCGTGGACGCGCAGGTGTTCAGCGGCGATTACCCGGTGCTGCGCCTGTCGACAATCGTCGGCCGGCGCTAGCGCGCTGGCCCGCCCCCTTTTCCTTTTTTCAGTTCTCTCCATGCCTGCCACCCAGCGCCCTTGCTGCCACCTGCCGCGCCGTGCTGCGCCCTGCCGGCGTGCGGCACGCGGCTTCACGCTGGTCGAGCTGCTGGTGGCGCTGTCGGTGATGGCGCTGCTGGCCATCGTCAGCTGGCGCGGGCTGGACGGCATGGTGCGTTCACAGGAACAGACCCGCCAGCGCGGCAGCGACCTGCTGGTGCTGCAGTCGGCACTGGGGCAGTGGGGCACCGACCTGGACGCCCTGGTCACGCTGCCAGGCACCGTGCCGCTGGACTGGGACGGCCAGGTGCTGCGCCTGACGCGGCGCAGCAGCGCCGTGCCCGACCCCGGTGCGCTGGTGGTGGGCTGGACGCGGCGCAGCGTGCAGGGGCAGAACCACTGGCTGCGCTGGCAGTCGCCGCCGCTCGCCACCCGTGCCGAATGGCAGCAGGCCTGGCAGCAGGCCGCGCAGTGGGCACGCAACCCCGGCGAGGACGCCCGGCGCCTGGAGGTGGTGCTGGTGCCGCTGGCGGACTGGCAGCTGTTCTATTTCCGGGGCGGTGCTTGGACCAACCCGCAGTCCAGCACCGGCAGCAGCGATGCCGGGGCCAGTGCCGGTGGCGCTGGCCGGCCGGCTGCCAGCCTGCCCGAGGGCGTGCGCCTGCAACTGGACCTGGCGCCGGGCCAGGCGCTGGTGGGCCGCATCACGCGCGACTGGGTCAACCCGCTCAAGGGCGGAGGCAAGTCATGAAACACGGCGGCACTGCACCGCGCACTGGGCGGCTTCAGCTGCGCAAGCGCTCGTGCTCCCGGGGCGCGGCGCTGCTGGCGGCCATGCTGACCGTGACGCTGGTTGCCACCTTTGCCGCGTCCGCGCTGTGGCAGCAGTGGCGCGGCATCGAGGTGGAAACCGCCGAGCGGGCGCGCGTGCAGTCGGCGTGGATCCTGATTGGCGCGCTCGACTGGTCGCGCCTGATCCTGATCGAGGACTACAACGCCGGCGGGGCCGGCGGTGCCGACCACCTGGCCGAGCCCTGGGCGGTGCCGCTGGAAGAAGCGCGCCTGTCCACCTTTCTGGCCGCCGACCGCAACGTGGTGCAGCAGGACGATGCCGGCAGCGACACCTCGGACGCTTTTCTGTCCGGGCAGGTCACCGACCTGCAGTCGCGCCTGAACCTGGCCACGCTGGTCAACGGCAGCGCCGACACGCAGTTGGCGCAGGCCCAGTTTGCCCGCCTGTTCACGCGCCTGGGGCTGGCGCCGGCCGAACTGGACATGCTGGTGGCCGCGCTGCGCCAGGCGCAGCCGGACAGCGAGGGCCAGGACCAGGCCGGAGCCCGACCCAGCGGCGGCACTGGCATGGGCAGCAACGGCAATGCCCCTCTGATGCCGCAAACGCTGGAGCAGCTGACCTGGCTGGGCGTGCAGCCGGCCACCGTGGCGGCGCTGGCGCCCTACGCCACGCTGCTGCCCGACCCGGCCACGCGCCTGAACATCAACACCGCCGACGCCACCGTGCTGATGGCCGCCATCGAAGGTCTGGACGAGGCCGGTGCCAACAAGCTGGTTGCCGTGCGCCAGATGCAGCACTTTCGCACCCTGGAAGAGGCACGCGCACTGCTGGGCAGCAGCGCCAGCGCGCAGCTGAGCGAAAGCCTGCTCGACACGCGCAGCAGCTACTTTGAAGTGCGCGGCCGCCTGCGCCTGCGCGATGTGACGGTGCACGAGCGCTCGCTGGTGCACCGCATCGGCCGCAATGTCACCACCGTACAGCGCGAACGCGGCGCCGCCGTGCTGGCCAGCGCCGCACCCGGAGCCCTGCCGCCCTGAAAATGCCCTTGCAAACCGCCTTTTGCAAGTGACAGGAAAACCCCTTGCACCACCCTCGGCCCTGCACAAACCCGTACCCGGCCCTGCCCTTATTGCCCCCGCCGGTGCCATTGCGGCACCTACAATGGCCCGCCCTCTTTCGCCATGAGCACCCTCCTTCTGCATTTGCCCCTGCTGCGCGCCGGGGCTGAAACCGAATACCGCTACACGCTGAGCGCCGATGGCCACAGTGCCAGCGGCCAGGGCAGCGCGCGCGTGGCATTGCTGCCGGCGGCCGGACGCGGCGCCGGCGAACTGGTGGCGGTGGTGCCGGCACGCGCCCTGTCGTGGCAGCGCGTGCAGCTGCCGCGCGGCGTGGGCAGCCAGTCGCCGCGCCTGCGCGCCGTGCTCGACGGCCTGCTGGAAGAGCGCCTGCTGGACGACACCGCGCAATTGCACTTTGCGTTGCAGCCTGGTGCCCGCGCCGGCAGCCCGGTGTGGGTCGCCATTTGCGACCGCGCCTGGCTGCGCGAATCGCTGCAGGCGCTGGAACTGGCCGGCCGGCCGGTGGCGCGGGTGGTGCCCGAATTTGCCCCTGGCGCCACCGCCAGCGGCCAGCCCGAGCTGTTTGTGCAAGGCACGCCGGACGACCCGCTGCTGGTGGTCACTGGCTATGGCGCCGACCAGGGCGTGGCGGTGCTGCCGCTGTCCGGCGCGGCGCTGGCACTTGGCAACGTCCACCCCGCCCCCGATGCTCCCGATGCCCCCGCTGCCGCGCCGGTGCATGCCGAGCCCGCCGTGGCCGCGCTGGCCGAGCAGGTGCTGGCGCGCCCGGTGCTGCTGCAGACCGCCAGCGAGCGCGCCCTGCAGTCCGCCGCCAGCGCCTGGGACCTGGCGCAGTTCGACCTGGCCAGCTCGGGCCGCACGCGGGCATTGCGCAAGGCCGGCACGCTGGCCGGGGCGCTGCTCGGTGCGCCGCAGTGGCGCGCCGCCCGCTGGGGCGCGGCGCTGCTGGTGCTGGCGCACCTGATCGGGCTGAACGCCTGGGCCTGGCAGGAGCGCCAGGCGCTGGCGGCCAAGCAGGCCGGCGTGCGCAATGCGCTCACGCAAACCTTTCCGCAGGTGCAGGTGGTGGTGGACGCGCCGGTGCAGATGGAACGCGAACTGGCGCTCTTGCGCCAGGCGGCCGGCAGCATGTCGGTCAGCGACCTCGAACCCCTGATGGCGGCCGCCGCGCAGGCCCTGCCCGCACCCTGGCAGGCCAGCGCCATCGACTACACCGCCGGCGAACTGCGCCTGCGCGGCCCGGCGCTGTCCGACGAGGAAACCGCGCAGGCGCGCCAGACCCTGTCCGCCAGCGGCTATGCGCTGCGCAGCGACGGCGATGCGCTGGTGCTGCGCGCCGCGCCCCTGGACCTGCTGGGCAACACGCCATGAACCGCCCCTTTTCTGACACTGCTTCTGCTGCTGCCGACCCGTCCGCGCCCGCGGTCCTGGCGGCGCGGCTGCGCGCCCACTGGCTGGCGCTGGCACCCCGCGAGCAGGCGCTGGTGCGCGGCGCCGCCATGCTGGTGGCGGCCGCGCTGCTGTGGTGGCTGGCGCTGGCGCCGGCGCTGCAGACGCTGCGCAGCGCCCCGGCCCGCCACGCCGTGCTGGACGCGCAATTGCAGCGCATGCTGGCGCTGCAGGGCGAGGCCGAACGCCTGAAAGGCGTGCCCCGCGCCGACCCCGACAACGCCGCCCGCGCACTGCAAAGCGCCGCCACCGAGCGCCTGGGCAGCACCGCTCGCACCACTGTGCTGGGCGACCGCGCCACCGTCACCCTCACAGGCGCCCCGGCCGGCGCGCTGGCGCCGTGGCTGGCGCAGGTGCGCAGCAACGCCAAGTCGGTGCCGCAGGAAGTGCACCTGGTGCGCGCCACTGCGCCGCCCGTGCCGGCCCCTGCCGCTGCCCCGGTGCTTGCGGCTTCTCCTGCGGTCCCCGTGGCGGCGGCCGCTGCCGCTGCGCCGGCCACTGCCCGCTGGGACGGCACGCTGGTGCTGGCCCTGCCACCGCGCTGACCGCCGCCGCCGATTTATCTGTTTGTTTCCTTTCTTCCTGCCATGCCTGCCCGCCCTGCCCTCCGCCCTCCCCGCACGCCACTGGCTGCGCGGGTGCGCCGGGGCGCGGGCGCCAGTGGGCAGAGCGCCTGGGGCTGGGCGCTGGCGGGGGCGCTGCTGGGCGGCCTGCCGGCGCTGGTGCTGTTTGCGCCGGCACAGTGGCTGGCCAGCGGCGTGCAGCGTGCCAGCAGCGGCCAGTTGCAGTTGGCGCAGGCACGCGGCACGGTCTGGAACGGCTCGGCCCAGCTGGTGCTGACCGGCGGGCAAAGTAGCCAGGACGCCGCCGCCCTGCCCGGCCGGCTGGACTGGCAGCTGCGCCCCACCTGGAGCGGCGGCGTGCGCGCCCTGGTGCGCGCCGCCTGCTGCACGCCAGCGCCGCTGCGGCTGCACCTGCAGCCGCGCTGGGGCGGCGCCCGATTGCGCGTGGCCGATGGCAGCAGCCAGTGGCCAGCGGCGCTGCTCACGGGCCTGGGCACGCCCTGGAACACCCTGCAGCTGCAGGGCCGGCTGGCACTGCAGACCCTGGGCCTGAACGCCGAATGGGCCAGCGGGCGCATGCTGCTGGCCGGGCAGCTGCGGCTGGACGCGCTCTCCGTGTCCACGCGCCTGTCCACCCTCAAGCCCATGGGCAGCTACCGCCTGCTGCTGCAGGGCGGCAGCGTGCCCACGCTGCAGCTGACCACGCTGGACGGCGCCTTGCAGATGCACGGCAGCGGCCAGTGGGTCGGCCAGCGCCTGCGTTTCGAGGGCGAGGCCACGGCCGCGCCCGAGCGCGAGGCGGCGCTGTCGAACCTGCTCAACATCATCGGGCGGCGCCGTGGCGCACGCTCCCTTATCACCCTGGGCTAGGGCGTGCAGACGCCCCGCCCACCGGACGATTGACTGTATGCACTCCCTGACCAAGCACCCGGCGCTTTTTGCTATCAAAACCATAGCTGCTGGCGCACTGCTGGCAAGCGCCAGCGGCCTGATTCATGCCCAGACCGCGGTGAGCACCAGCACCGCCAGCGTGCGCCCCGGCGAACCGGTGACGCTGAACTTCGTCAACGCCGAAATCGACGCCGTGGCCCGCACCATGGCCACCATCACCGGCCGCAACGTGGTGGTGGACCCGCGCGTCAAGGGCCAGCTCAACCTGGTGACCGAGCGCGCCGTGCGCCCGGCCGCCGCCTTCCAGCAGTTCCTGGCGGCGCTGCGCCTGCAGGGCTTCACCGTGGTCGAGGCCGCCGGCCTGTACAAGGTGGTGCCCGAGGCCGATGCCAAGCTGCAGGCCGGCAGCGTCAGCGTGGCGCGTGCCGGCAGCAGCGGCAGCGGCAGCAGCGTGCCGGGGGGCGGGCAGATCGTCACGCAGATCTTCAAGCTCAACTTTGAGAGCGCCGCCAACCTGGTGCCGGTGCTGCGCCCGCTGATCAGCCCGAACAACACCATCAACATCAACCCCGGCACCAACGCGCTGGTCATCACCGACTACGCCGACAACCTGCAGCGCCTGGGCAAGATCATTGCC
>JAGOCN010000124.1 GCA_017998735.1 Giesbergeria sp. | reverse complement strand
CGCCCAATGCGCGCGCCTGCACGGCGGCCAGCCAGGCCAGCCACAGCGCCAGCACCCCGCCGACGATGCGCACCGCCAGCGCAATGCGCGGCCAGCCGGGCACGCCCACGCGCAGCAGCAGCACGGCCACCAGCACCCAGGCCGCGCCGCCCGCCACCCACAGCGGCGTCAGCACCACCGGCTGCGCCCAGCCCAGCGCCAGGCTGGCGCCGCACAGCAGCACGCAGATGCCGCCCAGGCCCAGCGATGCCGCCATGCCCAGGCCATTGAGCCGGCCCCATTCCCAGGCGCCGGCGGCCATCAGCACCAAGATGACACCGGCAAAGGGCCAGGGCGACGGGTAGAACAGCGCCGGCAGCAGGATGGCCAGCAGCACCAGGGCAGTGATCACGCGCTGTTTCAGCATCGAAAGCCTTTCAGGCGCGCAGCGCTGCGGGTGCAGCCTCTGGCGAAGTTGCAGAGGAAGAGGAGGCAGCAGGAAGCTGCTCGGAGGTCTTGCCAAAACGGCGTTCGCGCGCCTGGAACGCGGCAATGGCTTCGTCCAGCGCAGCGCCATCGAACTCGGGCCACAGGCATTCGCTGAACACCAGTTCGGCATAGGCCGCCTGCCAGAGCAGAAAATTGCTCAGCCGCATTTCACCACCGGTGCGGATGACCAGGTCGGGGTCGGGCACATGCGCCAGCGCCAGGGCAGCGCCCAGGCTGGCTTCGGTGATCGGTTCGCCGCGCTCTGCCAGCCGGGCGGCGGCCTGCGCCATGTCCCAGCGGCCACCGTAGTTGAAGCACACGTTGAGCACCAGGCGGGTGTTGCCGCGCGTGGCGGCTTCGGCCTTTTCCAGGCCGGCGCGCACCTTGCCCGACAGGCAGCTGCGGTCACCGACAAAATAGAGGCGCACACCGTCCTTGCACAGCTGCGGCACCTCGCGCGACAGCGCCAGGGCCAGCAGGTCCATCAGGCCAGAGACCTCATCGGCCGGACGGCTCCAGTTTTCGGAAGAGAAGGCAAACACCGTCAGCACCGCAATGCCGCGCTGCGCGCATTCCTGGGTGCAGCGGCGCAGGGCATCAACGCCCTGCTTGTGGCCGGCCAGGCGCGGCAAAAAGCGCCGTTTGGCCCAGCGGCCGTTGCCGTCCATCACGATGGCAACGTGGCGCGGCATGCCGGGCGTGCCGGCAGACAAGGGGGCAGACAAGGCGCCAGGGCCTCAGACGGCCATGATGTCGTTTTCCTTGGACGCCACCAAAGCATCGATTTCGGCAATGTGCCGGTCGGTGACTTTCTGGATATCGGCCTCGGCGCGCTTCTGGTCGTCTTCCGAGGCCAGCTTGTCCTTGACCAGCTTCTTCACGCCCTCGTTGGCATCGCGGCGCAGGTTGCGCACGGCAATCTTGGCCGACTCGCCTTCGTTGCGCGCCAGCTTGGTCATTTCCTTGCGGCGCTCTTCGCTCATCGGCGGCATGGGCACGCGGATGATGTCGCCCATGGAGGCCGGGTTCAGGCCCAGATCGCTTTCGCGGATGGCCTTTTCAATCTTGGCGCCCATGTTCTTTTCCCAGGGCTGCACGCTCAGGGTGCGGGCATCGAGCAGCTGCACGTTGGCCACTTGGCTGAGCGGCACCATGGAGCCGTAGTACTCGACATGGATCGATTCCAGAATCGCCGGGCTGGGCCGGCCGGTGCGGATCTTCTGCAGGCTGTTGCGAAACGCTGCGATGGACTGGTCCATCTTGGTTTCCATGGTGTTCTTGATGTCTTCGGTCATTTTTTCTCCTCTGGGACAAAGCTGGCACAGGGCGACAGATGCCCGGTTTGCGGCGGCACTGCCCACGCAGCACTGGGGTCTTGCATGCCTTGGCCAGCTGTCAAGCGTGAACCAGCGTTCCTTCGTCTTCGCCCATCACCACGCGTTTGAGCGCGCCGGGCTTGATGATGGAAAACACCTTCACGGGCAGCTTCTGGTCGCGGCACAGCGCAAAGGCGGTGGCGTCCATGATGCCCAGGTTGCGCGCCATGGCCTCGTCGAAGGTCAGCTGGGTGTAGCGCGTGGCAGTCGGGTCCTTGTAGGGGTCGGCGGTGTAGACGCCATCCACCTTGGTGGCCTTGAGCACCAGTTCGGCGCCGATTTCGGCGCCGCGCAGCGCAGCGGCCGTGTCGGTGGTGAAGAACGGGTTGCCGGTGCCGGCGGCAAACACCACCACCTTGCCCTCTTCCAGGTACTGCAGGGCCTTGGGGCGCACGTAGGGCTCGACCACCTGCTGGATGTCGATGGCGGACATGACGCGTGCCACCACACCCTGCTTGTCCATGGCATCGGCCAGGGCCAGCGCGTTCATCACGGTGGCCAGCATGCCCATGTAGTCGGCGGTGGCCCGGTCCATGCCTTCGGCACCGCCGGCCATGCCGCGAAAGATGTTGCCGCCGCCGATCACCACCGCCACCTCTACGCCCATGCGGGTCACCTCGGCCACCTCTTCGACCATGCGGACGATGGTGGCGCGGTTGATGCCGAAGGCGTCATCCCCCATCAGCGCCTCGCCGGACAGCTTGAGCAGGATGCGCTTGTAGGCTGGCGTGGCAATGGGCATGAACGGTTCTCCGGGCGGTGGGGTTTGGGATGACAGCAAGGTGGGGCGCGGCAAAGGGCCGGACTCAGGCAGCGGACTTGGCAGCGGCCACCTGGGCAGCCACCTCGGCGGCAAAGTCGTCGACCTTCTTCTCGATGCCCTCACCGACCACATAGAGCGTGAAGCCCTTGACCGTGGTGCCGCGCTCCTTGAGCATCTGCTCGACGGTCTGTTTGTCGTTCTTCACGAACGGCTGGTTGAACAGCGAGACCTCTTTCAGGTACTTCTGCACGCCGCCTTCGATGCGCTTGGCCACGATTTCATCGGACTGCACCGGCTTGCCAGCGGCTTCAGCGGTCTTCTTGTCTTCGTCCGCCTTGGCAGCGGCCACCGAGCGCTCTTTCTCGATCAGCTCGGCGGGCACGTCGGCGCTGGTCAGCGCGACGGGCTTCATGGCTGCAATGTGCATGGCCACGTCCTTGGCCGCGACTTCGTCGCCTTCGTATTCGACCACCACGCCAATGCGCGTGCCGTGCAGGTAGGACGCCAGCTGGCTGCCACCTTCAAAGTGCTTGAAGCGGCGAAACGACATGTTCTCGCCGATCTTGCCGATCAGGCCCTTGCGCACGTCTTCCAGGGTGGGGCCGAAGCTGTCCTGCTCGTAGGGCAGTGCGCCCAGGGCAGCGATGTCGGCGGGGCCATGCTGGGCAATCAGGTCGGCCGTGGCCTGCACCAGCGCCAGGAAGCTGTCGTTCTTGGTGACAAAGTCGGTTTCGCAGTTCACTTCCACCAGGGCGCCGGTGGTGCCGTGCATGGATGCCGCCACCACGCCTTCGGCGGTGATGCGGGATGCTGCCTTGCCGGCCTTGCTGCCCAGCTTGACGCGCAGCAGCTCTTCGGCCTTGTCCATGTTGCCTTCGGCCTCGGTCAGTGCCTTCTTGCACTCCATCATCGGGGCGTCGGTCTTGGCGCGCAGCTCGGCGACCATGCTTGCGGTAATTGCAGCCATCTGTGTTTCTCCGGGTTCAGTCAGTGTTCAATCGGTTCAGGATAAAAAAAGGGGGCACCTGGCGCCCCGCTTTCTTTTGCGACGGGTTGCGTCGCCTGGGCTCAAGCAGCGGCGGACTCGTCCACTTCGACGAATTCGTCGGTGCTGTTGTCTTCGGCGCCAGCGCCCTTGACCACTGCTTCACCGGCGCTGCTGCGGCCTTCGATGACGGCATCTGCCAAAGCGCGGGCATACAGTTCCACGGCCTTGGCCGAGTCGTCGTTGCCTGGAATGACGTAGTTGATGCCTTCAGGCGAGTGGTTGGTATCGACCACGCCGATCAGCGGAATGCCCAGCTTCTTGGCTTCGGCCACGGCAATCTTGTGGAAACCCACGTCGATCACGAAGATGGCGTCCGGCAGGGCAGGCATGTCCTGGATGCCGCCGATGTCCTTTTCCAGCTTTTCGATTTCGCGGGTGAACGTCAGCTGCTCTTTCTTGCTGAGCGCTTCCAGACCGGCTTCCTGCTGGGCCTTCAGGTCCTTCAGGCGCTTGATGGAGGTCTTGACGGTTTTGAAGTTGGTCAGCATGCCGCCCAGCCAGCGCTGGTTCACGAATGGCACGCCAGCGCGTTCGGCTTCGGCGGCAATGGTGTCACGGGCCTGGCGCTTGGTGCCGACCATCAGGATGGTGCCGCCATTGGCCGACAGCTGCTTGGCAAACTTGGTGGCCTCCTGGAGCATCGGCAGCGATTTTTCCAGGTTGACGATGTGGATCTTGTTGCGGTGGCCAAAGATGAACGGGGCCATCTTCGGGTTCCAGAAACGGGTTTGGTGACCGAAGTGGACACCGGCTTCCAGCATTTCGCGCATGGTGACGGACATGAAAATTCTCCAAAAGGTTGGGTCTAAAATCCAGTCCTTCCATTGCCGCCTGTGAAAAGGAAGGCAACACCTTGATCGGACTGGTTTGCGATTTGCCTTGCCAGCACCCCGGCAGGTTCCTCAAAAGCGCTTTTGCGCGGTTTTCAAAGCCCCGGTGGCCAGCAAAGCCGCGAGATTTTAGCACACCCATGCTCCAAGACCTTGTGAACACCCGCCGTTTGCTGCACTGCGGCACGGCCCTCTCCAGCCATGTTCTGGAGCACTGCATTGCCACGGCCGGCACACCGGACTGTGCGCCGGCCTTCACGCGCACGCTGTTTGACCAGGCGCGTGCTGCGGCAACGCAACCGGGCGTAGAGCGCCTGCCGCTGGCCGGTCTGGCGGTGTCGGTGAAAGACCTGTTCGATGTGCAGGGCCAGCCCACGCAGGCTGGCTCGGTGGTGCTGCACGGTGTCCCTGCCGCCCCGGCCGACAGCCCGGCCGTGGCACGGCTCAGGGCTGCCGGCGGCGCCCTCATCGGCCGCACGCACATGGTCGAATTTGCGTTTTCCGGCGTGGGCACCAACCCGCACTGGCCGACCCCGGCAGCATGGGATGCACGCAGCGGCGCCCTGCCCGGCCCGGCGCGCGTGCCGGGTGGCTCCTCGTCCGGCGCGGGCGTGTCGGTGGCCACCGGGGCGGCGTTCATCGGCCTGGGGTCGGACACCGGCGGCTCGATCCGCATTCCGGCTGCGCTGAACGGCATCGTCGGCTTCAAGAACACGGCCCGGCTGGTGCCCACCAGCGGTGCGGTGCCGCTGTCCACCACGCTGGACACCGCCTGCGCCCTGACGCGCTCGGTGCAGGACGCCATCGTGGTGCACGAGATTCTGGCGGCGCGCCATGTCACGCGCAGCCCGGCGCCGCTGGCGGCGTGGCGCCTGGCGGTGCCGACCACGCTGTTCCTGGACGGCCTGGACGCGCATGTTTCAGAGGTGTTCGAGCGCACCCTGGCGCAGCTGCAGCGCGCCGGCACCCACATTGCACGCATTGCGCTGCCTGAAGTGGCGCAGCTGGACGACCTGCAGGCCTATGGCAGCCTGGCCGCCGCCGAAAGCTTTGCCTGGCACCGCAATCTGCTGGAGCGCCATGCCGCCGAGTACGACCCGCGTGTGCGCAGCCGCATCGAGCGCGGCGCGGCCATGTCGGCGGCCGACTACCTTGCGCTGCTGCAGGCGCGGCGCGCATGGATTGCACGCATGGAAGCGGCCATGGCCGGGTGTGACGCCCTGCTCTCGCCCACCGTGCCGATCGTGGCCCCCACCGTGGCCAGCGTGGCGCCGGCCGACGGCCACGATGCAGCGCAGGATGCCGCGCGCGACGCTGCCTTTGTGCGTGCCAATGCACTGCTGCTGCGCAACACCAGCGTGGTCAACATGCTGGACGGCTGCGCCCTGTCCCTGCCCTGCCATGCGCCTGGCGAGCTGTCGGTCGGCCTGATGGTGTGGCAT
>JAGOCN010000123.1 GCA_017998735.1 Giesbergeria sp. | reverse complement strand
GTACAACAAGCGCACCACGCTGGCCAACGCCGCCGTGCAGGCCGACTTTGCCGCGCGCGGCGTGGCGCTCTTGCGCGCCGACTGGACGCGGCGCGACCCGCAGATTACCGCCGCACTGGCGCAGCTGGGGCGCAGCGGCGTGCCGGTGTATGTGCTCTATGCCGCTGGCAAGGCGCCGGTGGTGATGACGGAAATCCTCAGCAGCTCGGAAGTGCACGCCGCGCTGGCAGGCTTGTAGCTTTGCCACAGCTGCACCTGTCCAAAACTCCCGAGGCTGGTCACACCCAAAGCTTGCGCAAGGAGGCAGCAAACCTTGTCGCGTAACATTCTGGAATATCGTAAGCAATAGTTTTTTTGATGGCGGGGGGCCAATGGTTGATGTTCCAGAAGCAGAAGCTATAGCACTGCTGTCGCGCCCACTCACATGTGAAGATGCACCCGGATGGTCGCTCAACAAGCTTAAACCTGGACTGGCAAAGCTGGAATGTGGGTTGGTCAGTGAAGAAGGAATCAGATCGGGCCTTCGTCTTGAACTCGTATTTGCACGTTCTCTCAAAACACGCCTTGTCACCTTCAAATTCACTGTCTTCAAGATGACCTTAGGCGCTCCTCAGCGGATCTATCAAATTGAGGTAAATGCCGTTGCGCGAAAACCAAAGAATTGGCACGATCTTGTGCATGAACACATGGGAAATGTGAGGATTCGAGGCTCTGATGAATGGCTTTCCTGGGGTTTCCAAGAAGCGATGGACTATTTTTCCAAAAGGGCAAACATTACATTTCTGCCTCCGATTCCGGATCCAGAGCAATTTGAGTTGACACCATGATCTGCCAAGATTTGTCGAAATTATTAGGGTTTGATTGCTCTTCGCTTACTGAAATTGGCGATGTCGCGTTTCTCTCGACGCCATTTAAATTCGATGATGGCGACGCTATTCCTGTATTTGTGGAAACAACCCATGGCCAAGTGAGATTTTTCGATGATGGCGGCGCCTTGATGCACTTCATTGGCAGAGGCATCAGGATTGAAAACAGGAAACAGGCGACTTTCCTGATCAATGCGGCAGCCAGGAATGGCGCTTTTTTCAGCGACGCAGGAGAAATTGAGGCATGGGCAAGCCTTGATAAGGCAAGTGAAGCGTTTGCAAAATACCTGGCATCCATGCTGGACCTTGCGTCCTGGGAGCGTGAGCAAAGAGGGGTTAATACAGACACCTCTTTTTTTATAGAAGAAGTAGCACTTGCCTTGCGCGCTTGGAAGCCTGGAGCAGACATCACGGTGGGTGCTCCGTTCAGTGGTGTATCAGGCAGATCCTATAAGCTCGATTTTCTTGTTGACGGAAGGGCCGTGATAGCGACTGGCGCACACCCGAACTCGGTCAGTTCTGTTTTGCACAAACTGGTGGACATTCACGGCTTGATTCTGAATGCTGATACGCAGTTTTTGGTGATCATTGATGACCGAAGTGACCCGGAAGCGGCAGAGAAAGAGTCAAAAGTCGTGCAAAGCGTGGCTTCAACAATGAAGTTCACAGATCTGGAATCTCAAGCAAAGAGATCAGCAGCAACGCACTGATTTTCTTGTGCTCAAACACGCATCGATGCTGACGGAAATTCTCAGCCCGGCGCAAGTGCACGGCGCGCTGGCGGCGCTGTACTGTGTGCTTGCACCACCCACAGAATCAGGAGATTGCCGCCATGTCCCCCACCACCCCGCCCGACGAAAACGCCACCATCCTGTCCATCCTGAAGGACAGCCGCACCATTGCCGTGGTCGGCCTGTCGCCCAAACCCGAGCGCGACAGCCACCATGTGGCCGAATACCTGCAGCAGCAGGGCTACCGCATCGTGCCGGTGAACCCGGTGGCGGCTGACCAGACGATTCTGGGCGAGCGCTGCTGGCCCAGCCTGAGCGCGGCGGCCGAGCACCACCGCATCGACGTGGTGGACGTGTTCCGCAACAGCGCCGATGTGCCGCCGATTGCCGAAGAAGCCATTGCCATCGGTGCCAACGCCCTGTGGCTGCAGCTTGGTGTGCAGCACGACGGCGCTGCCGCGCACGCCCGCGCTGCCGGTCTGCTGGTGGTGCAGCAGCAGTGCATGCTGGTTGAACACCAGCGGCTGGTGGCGCAGGGTGCATTGACCGGCCACAAAGAAGCGGGCGGTGCTGCTGGGCGACAATCGGCCCCATGAGCTTTGCACCCCTGACCAACGACACCTTCCTGCGTGCCTGCCGGCGCCAGGCCACCGACTACACCCCCCTGTGGCTGATGCGCCAGGCGGGCCGCTACCTGCCCGAATACAAGGCCACGCGCGCCCGCGCCGGCAGCTTCATGGGCCTGGCAACCAACGTGGACTACGCCACCGAGGTGACATTGCAGCCTTTGGAGCGCTTCGCGCTCGACGCCGCCATTCTGTTCAGCGACATCCTGACCGTGCCCGACGCCATGGGCCTGGGCCTGACATTCGCCGAGGGCGAAGGCCCGCGCTTTGCCCGCACCGTGCGCACCGAGGCCGATGTGGCCGCACTCTGCGTGCCCGACATGGACAAGCTGCGCTATGTGTTTGACGCGGTCACCAGCATCCGCAAGGCGCTGAATGGCCGCGTGCCGCTGATCGGCTTTTCCGGCAGCCCGTGGACGCTGGCCTGCTACATGGTCGAAGGCAAGGGCAGCGCCGACTACCGCGCTGTCAAGACGCTGATGTACGCCCGTCCCGACCTGATGCACCGCATTCTGGCCACCAACGCCGACGCGGTGGCGCAGTACCTGAACGCCCAGATCGACGCTGGCGCGCAGGCAGTGATGGTGTTTGACAGCTGGGGCGGCGTGCTGGCCGATGGCGCTTTTCAGCAGTTCAGCCTGGAATACACGAAACGCGTGCTGGCGCAGTTGAAGCGCACCGGGCCGGACGGGGCAGACGTGCCGCGCATTGTCTTTACCAAAGGCGGCGGCATCTGGCTCGACGACATGAAAGACATGGACTGTGAGGTGCTGGGCCTGGACTGGACTGCCAACCTGGGCAAGGCACGCGCCACCGTCGGCGGCAGCGCAGGCGGCCCCGGCAAGGCGTTGCAGGGCAACATCGACCCGAACGTGCTGTTTGCCCAGCCCGAGCAGATTGCAGCGCAGGTGCGCACGGTGCTGGAGAGCTTTGGCACGCCGCACACCGACCGCAGCACCACCGGGCCGACGCACATCTTCAACCTCGGCCATGGCATCAGCCAGTTCACGCCGCCCGAGCACGTTACGGCGCTGGTGGAAGCCGTGCACAGCCAGTCGCGCGCCATGCGCCAGGGCTGAAGCGCTGCGCGCCTGCGGTGTTGCCCCTCGGGCCACCGCTTCAGGGTTTTCCCGTTTGCAGTTATGCACATTCCGGCAGGTAGAAAAATACCTGCCGCGCTGCGGCATGGAAATCGTTCGCATGGAAGCAACGCAGCCTTGAAACCGCTGCAAGTGGTTGATTTACATAGTCCTGGCCAAACTGCCTGTTTGTTTGGCAAACCCCCGCAAAGCCTTGCCTGGCAAGCCCTGGCGCGGTTTTTACAGGGCTTGTCCACAAAGTTATCCACAGGAAATCTGGACATTTTTCAAAAGTGCAGGCAAATCAAGGATTTGGGCTCAATTTTGCCTGCAGGGGGCCAAAAGGCCCTGCGCAGCCAGCACCACAATCCGGTTCCGCAAGTTCCTTGAAAAAGCCTTCAAAAGGCCTTGACAAGGCGGCCAAAAATACAACTTGTGCACAAAATCCGCAAAGGCTTTCGGTTGCTGCGCAACAGTGAAAGGGCTGGTTTGAATTCCATTAGAAATTCACGCAAGCCGTTGAAATGATTGATTTTTTCAAGACAGTCAGAATTGTGCGTGCTTTTTTCCGCACATTCTGGAAGCACCCAGCCACGCGTCTGGCCGAAGGATGTCAACAAAGTTATCCACAGGGCTGGCGCATGGAATTTTCTTTTTCTGGCAGGCCTTTTTCTTGACCGCAAAATGACGCTTTTTCCCATTGCCTTGTTGCTTTGCTGCCTTCCCTTGTTGCGCTTTGCCTTGCCCCGTTGACCCATGCCTGATTTCGCACCCGCCCACACCGTTCTGGTGGCTGTGCACACCCCTGCCCACAGCGCGCTCGGCGACCTGCTGAGCTACGCCAGCGCACAGCCTTTGCTGCCGGGCACGCTGGTGCGCGTGCCGCTGGGCCAGCGCGAGGTGCTGGGCGTGGTGTGGTCGGGCACCGCCGAGGCACCCGAAGGCACCATGCTGCGAGCCGTGGCTGGCGTGCTGGACGGCATTGCGCCGCTGGACGCGCACTGGCGCCGGCTGGTGGCTTTTGCCGCGCGCTACTACCAGCGCAGCCTGGGCGAGGTGGCGCTGGCCGCGCTGCCGCCGCAGCTGCGCGACCTGGACGCCGCCCAGCTGGCGCGGCGCCTGCGCCGGCCTGCGATGGACAAGGTCGAAGTGACCAGTGAAGCTACACCTTTGATAGCACTCAGCGCAGAGCAGGAAAGCGCCAGAGCCCAAATTGCCTTGCATCCCGGCCCGTTTCTGCTGTTTGGCAGCACCGGCAGCGGCAAGACCGAGGTGTATTTGCGCTGCGTGCAGGAAGCACTGGATGCACACCCGGCCGCGCAGGCACTGGTGATGGTGCCGGAAATCAACCTGACGCCGCAGCTGGAAGAGCGCTTTACCGAGCGTTTTGGCGCTGCCAGCGTGGTCTCGCTGCACAGCGGCATGACCAACCCGCAGCGGCTCAAAAGCTGGCTGGCGGCGCACAGCGGGCAGGCGCGCATCGTGCTGGGCACGCGCATGGCGGTGTTTGCCTCGCTGCCAGGTTTGAGATGCATCGTGGTCGATGAGGAGCACGACGCCAGCTACAAGCAGCAGGAAGGGGCGCGCTATTCGGCACGCGACCTGGCCATCTGGCGCGGGCGCGAACAGGGCGCCAAGGTGATTTTGGGCTCGGCCACGCCGTCGCTGGAGAGCTGGCACGCCAGCCGCCCGGCCACAGCCCAAGATCCGGCCGGCGGGCGCTACCTGCGCCTGCACATGCCCAGCCGCATCGGCACGGGCAACGCTTCCGCCCCGGCCAGCCTGCCGGTGCTGCGCGTGGTGCACATGGGCCAGCAGCCGCGTGGCACGGTGTTTTCCGCGCCGCTGCTGGCCGCCATCCAGGAGCGTGTGCAGCGCGGCGAGCAGTGCATGGTGCTGCTGAACCGGCGCGGCTATGCACCGGTGCTGCACTGTGCCGACTGCGACTGGAAAAGCGATTGCCCGCACTGCAGCGCGCACCAGGTGTTCCACAAAATTGACCGCACGCTGCGCTGCCACCACTGCGGCTTCACCCAGCGCGTGCCGCGTGCCTGCCCCACCTGCGGCAGCCCCGACATTGCCGCCATCGGGCGCGGCACCGAGCAATTGCAGGAGCAGCTGGAAGTGCTGCTGGCACGCATCTACCGCCCGGACGGCCAGCCGGTGCGCGTGGCGCGCATCGACGCCGACAGTACGCGCCTCAAGGGCGCGCTGCAGGCGCAGCTGGCGCAGGTGCACGCCGGCGAGGTCGATGTGCTGGTCGGCACGCAGATGATTGCCAAGGGGCACGACTTTCGCCGCATCACGCTGGTAGCCGCGGTGCAGCCCGACGGGGCGCTGTTTTCCAGCGATTTTCGCGCGCCCGAGCGGCTGTTTTCGCTCTTGCTGCAGGCCGGTGGCCGGGCCGGGCGCGACGCGCAGTACCTGCAGCAGCAGGGCAGCCAGGGCGAGCTGTGGCTGCAGACCTTTCACCCCGAGCACGCGGTGTACGCAGCGCTGCGCCAGCACGACTACCCGCTGTTTGCACAGCAGCAGCTGCAGGAGCGGCGCGAGGTCGGAAAGCCGCCGTTTGCCTTCCAGGCGCTGGTGCGGGCCGATGCGCGCACGCAGGAAGCAGCGCAAAGCTTTTTGCAGGCCGCCAGCACTGCCGCACAGGCGCAC